>NZ_CP016201.1:2493971-2589914 GCF_001683335.1 Selenomonas sp. oral taxon 126 | reverse complement strand
AAGGTAGATAGGCTGGGTGTGGAAGCACAGCAATGTGTGCAGCTGACCAGCACTAATCGGTCGAGGGCTTGACTACATTCTAAGGTAGTTTTGCCTAACAAGAACAATTTGCTTGATAGTTTCTTCTGTGAAGTTTTGAGTGTACAAGCACTCAAGAAGATGCGGTGATGATGCCTGAACGGTTCCACCTGTTCCCATTCCGAACACAGCAGTTAAGCGTTCAGAGGCCGAGGGTACTTCGTTGGAGACGACGTGGGAGAGTAGGTAGTTGCCGCAAAAGATAAGCTCGTGATGATTCACGGGCTTTTTTCTATGCACTGAACTATGAAAAGACACTCAGATGTGATTCTCCTTCTTGCATTTTCATTATAGTGTGACTATAATAGAGCCTGTTTCGTTCTTTCTCTGATGGGGCGGCGGTACGACTGACTGCACGCCATGAAGGAGGCTGTTTTATGATTTTGGATCGGTTGGAGAATTTGCCGCTTGGCAGATTCCAGTACAAGCTGCTTGCTGTGACGGGGCTTGGCTGGCTGTTTGATGCGATGGACACGGGGCTGATCGCATTTGTTCTGCCGGTGCTTGCGCGCGAGTGGGGGCTTACGCCCGCACAGGCGGGGTGGATCGGCTCGATCGGTCTCATCGGTATGGCACTTGGTGCTGTGCTTGCGGGGACGATTGCAGACCGCATCGGGCGCAAGCAGGTGTTTACGATCACGGTTCTCCTCTACAGCATATCGACGGGGCTGTGTGCCGTGGCATGGAACTATGAGTCGCTGCTTGTGTTCCGCTTCCTTGTGGGCTTTGGTCTGGGCGGAGAGCTGCCTGTTGCGGCGACATTGATGAGTGAGTATGCACCTGCGAAGCTACGTGGACGGTTCATTGTCCTCCTTGAGAGCTTCTGGGGACTGGGCTGGCTTGCCGCAGCGTGCATCGCCTATCTCCTGATTCCGGTCTTTGGCTGGCAGGCTGCCTTCCTCATTGGCGCGCTGCCTGCACTCTATGTGTTCCTCCTGCGGCTGCATATGCCGGAGTCCATTCGCTATCTGCTGTCAAAGGGACGTGTGGATGAGGCAAAGGCGATTATCCGCGACATCGAGCGTCAGCTGAAGATGCCGGAGCGGCCGTTCCTCGATCAGCTTGCACCGGGCAGGGTTGAGGCGGAGCATGTGGAGACACCGGGCTTTGCGTCGCTCTGGGCGAAGGGGATGCGCCGCCGCACGACGATGCTTTGGCTTGCCTGGTTTGGCATTGTGTTCAGCTACTATGGCATCTTTATGTGGCTGCCCTCGATCGTGTATGCGCAGGGGTTTGAGATCGTGAAGACGTTTGAGTATGTGCTTATTATGACGCTCGCGCAGCTGCCGGGCTACTATGCGGCAGCATATCTGGTGGATGTGATTGGGCGGCGGTATACGCTCGGACTGTTCCTCCTCATGAGCGGTGTGTGCAGCTATTTCTTCGGCAATGCGGGCGAGGTGACAACGCTCCTCATTTGGGGGGCGGCGATGAGTTTCTTCAACCTCGGTGCATGGGGTGTGATCTACACCTATACGCCGGAGCAGTATCCGACGTCGATGCGCGCGCTTGGCAGCGGCTGGGCGGCGGGCTTTGGTCGCATCGGCGGCATGATCGCACCGATGCTCGTCGGTGTGATGCTCGCGAATGCGTTTCCCATGAGCAGCATCTTCATGATGTTCGCGGCGGTTTTTGCGCTAATCTCGGGTACGGTAATTCTTCTCGGGCGTGAGAGCAAGCAGCAGACGCTTGAGGAGTTGGAGCACTCACTTGGATGAGCGAAGGATATACGGACTATTATGTCGGTTCCCAATGTCTTCAGACATTGGGAACTTTTTTTTATAGGAATTGCTAACAATATGAAAAACAATCTCAATTATTTGTTTTGTTTATAGATCGTGTCTTAGGTTATTGACTTTTTATATGAAAGCACCTACAATGATGAAAACGTCAATCCCGAGTATTTTTGTAAGGATTAAACTAAGCGTATTTTAAGGAGAGTTTACTATGGCAGATGTATTGCTGCAGATAAAGGATCTTCATGCGGGCGTGGAGGGTAAGGAAATCCTCAAGGGGCTTGACCTCACGATTCGAAAGGGCGAGGTACACGTTATCCTTGGGCCGAATGGCTCCGGCAAGTCCACGCTCATGAACGTCATCATGGGGCATCCGAAGTATGAGATGACCGGCGGCAGTCTCGTCCTCGAGGGGGAGGATATCGCCGAGCTGCGCGCGTTCGAGCGTGCGCGGCGCGGTCTTTTCCTCGCGTTCCAGACGCCGGAGGAGATTCCGGGGATCACGGTGGAGAATATGATCCGCACGGCGCGTCAGATGATTACGGGTGAGCGCGTGAAGCTCATGCCGTTCCGCAAGGAACTGAATGCGATGATGGCGGAGCTGAAGATCGACCCGAGCTATGCACAGCGCTATCTGAACGTCGGCTTCTCGGGCGGTGAGAAGAAGCGCAGTGAGGTCTTGCAGCTGCTGATGCTTCACCCGAAGCTCGCGCTGCTCGATGAGACGGACTCCGGGCTCGATGTGGATGCGGTGCAGATCGTGTCCGAGGGCGTGGCGAAGTTCCACACGGCGGATAATTCCTGCCTCATCATCACGCACAACGCGAAGATCCTCGACAAGCTGAAGGTGGACTATGTCCATGTGCTCGCGCAGGGCAAGATCGTGCGCGAGGGCGGTGCGGAGCTCGTGCAGCAGATCAATGAGCAGGGCTTCGGCGGCATCCTCGCGGATCAGGGCAAAGTGGGGTGAGCCGCATGGAGGATTTCGTACCAAAGAAAAAAACGCAGGTCGCCGACATCGAGCGGACGATCTACGATATTACAAACGAGGATCGTTCGGCATATAAATCGCAGTCGGGACTGACCGAGGAGATCATCCGCGACATTTCGGCGAAGAAGAACGATCCGCAGTGGATGCTGGACTTCCGTCTGAAGTCGCTGGAGGTCTACCACGCGACGCCCATGCCCGCATGGGGACCCGATCTCTCCGCGCTCAATATGGATGAGATTGTGACCTATGTGCGCCCCGATGCGAAGATGGTCGGGGACTGGAATGAGGTGCCCGAGGATATCAAGGATACGTTTGACCGTCTGGGCATCCCTGAGGCGGAGAAAACGTCGCTTGCAGGGGTCGGTGCGCAGTATGACTCCGAGGTGGTCTATCACTCGATCCAGGAGTCGCTCGTGAAGCAGGGCGTTGTCTACACGGATATGGAGACGGCTCTGCAGGAGTACGGCGACATTGTTCAGCAGTATTTCATGACGCTCGTGCCGCCGAAAGCGCATAAATTCGCCGCGCTGCACGGGGCGGTCTGGTCGGGCGGCTCGTTTGTTTACGTGCCCGAGGGGATCAAGGTCGACATCCCGCTGCAGTCCTATTTCCGTCTCAATGCGGCGGGCGCAGGGCAGTTCGAGCATACGCTCATCATTGTGGAGAAGGGCGCGAGCCTGCATTTCATCGAGGGATGTTCCGCGCCGAAGTACAATGTGACGAATCTCCATGCGGGCTGCGTCGAGCTGTTCGTCAAGGAGGGCGCACGTCTGCGCTACTCGACGATCGAGAACTGGTCGCGCAATATGATGAATCTCAATACAAAGCGCGTGAAGGTGGAGAAGGATGGCGCGGTGGAATGGGTCTCCGGTTCGTTCGGCTCCCACGTCTCCATGCTCTACCCGACGAGCATCCTGCACGGGGAGAATGCGACCTGCGAGTTCACGGGTATCACGTTCGCCTCGAAGGGTCAGGAGCTGGACACGGGTGCGACGGTGATCTTCGACGCGCCGAATACGTCGGCGAATATCAGCACGCGCTCGATCTCAAAGTCGGGCGGCGTTGCAATCTACCGCAGCGGGGTCAAGGTGACGCCGCGCGCGGTCGGGGCGAAATGCTCGGTGAACTGCGAGTCGCTGATGCTGGACTCGGAGTCGCGCAGCGATACGCTGCCCGTGATGGATGTTGCATGTGACGCGGTGGACATCGGACACGAGGCGAAGATCGGCCGCATCAGCGACGAGGCGATCTTTTATCTGATGAGCCGCGGCATCGACGAGGAGGAGGCGCGCGCGATGATTGTGCGCGGCTTCGTCGAGCCGATTGCAAAGGAGCTGCCGCTCGAGTATGCGGTGGAGATGAATAATTTGGTCAATATCGAACTGGAAGGAACAATGGGGTGATGGCAATGCAGGACGTATTCAGCCGTATCCCCATGCCGACATGGCGCTGGCTGGGGGTCAACGATCTCCCCATGCCTGCGAGGCTTGCGGATACAAGAGATAAGATACGCCTCTCTGCGGCGGCAGGGGAGCGCGTGCAGCATGTTGTGGAGCTGCGCGAAAACGGCGCACAGGAGATCTATGTGGATGTTGCGGAGGGGGCGGAAGCCTCGCTCACGTACATCCAGTTCGCACCGACGGACGCACCTGCGGCGAGCCGCATTCATGCAAATGTGGCGCGGGGGGGGCTCTTCTCCTGCACGCTGGTCGAGGCGGGCGCGGCACATACGGCGTCGGAGCTGCGCGTGACGCTGGCGGGCGATGAGGCGCGTGCGGATGTCTGGGGGCTCTACTTTGGCGACGATACGCGCAAGATCGATCTGAACTATGTCATACGGCAGGAGGGGCGGCGCACGGATGCGAATATGCAGGTACGCGGTGCACTCCTGGGTCGCAGTGTCAAGACGTTCCGCGGCACGCTCGACTTCGTGCAGGGCGCGCGAGGCTCGGTCGGCAAGGAGGACGAGGAGGTCATGATCCTCTCGCCCCATGCGCGCAACCGCAGCGTGCCGCTCATGCTCTCACACGAGGGCGATGTGGACGGACACCATGCGGTGAGCATCGGGCGGATGGATGAGGAGAAGCTCTTCTATCTGATGAGCAGGGGGCTCGATGATCGTGCGGCACACCAGCTGATCGTCGAGGCATCCTTTGAGCCGGTGCTGGCGCGTATCGAGAGTGATGAGCTGCGCGCGGAGATCGGCAGCTACCTTGAGAGGAGACTTTTGGGTGGAACGCAGGAATAACGAGTATTTGCAGGATTTCCCGATCCTGCAGACAAAGATGAACGGTCGTCCCATTGTCTATCTCGACAACGGTGCGACGACGCAGAAGCCGGAGGCCGTCATCAAGGCGGTCGCCGACTACTGCACCTACTGCAACGCGAATCCGCATCGTGGGGCTTACGAGCTCTCGGTGAAGGCGACGGATATCTATGAGACGGCGCGCGTACGCACGCAGCAGTTCATCGGGGCGGCGCGGTCGGAGGAGATCATCTTTACGAAGAATGCGACGGAGGCGCTGAACCTCGTTGCATATAGCTATGGGCGTGCGAATATCCGCGAGGGCGATGAGATCGTCATCACGGTCTCGGAGCATCACAGCAATATTGTGCCGTGGCAGTTCGTTGCAAAGGCGCGCGGCGCGGTGCTGAAATACATCTACATCGAGGAGGACGGGAACCTTTCGGCGACAGATATTGCGTCCAAGATTACGGACAAGACGAAGATCGTCGCCGTGACGCACGTCTCCAACGTGCTCGGACTCGTGAACGATGTGCGCGCGATTGCCGACCGCGCCCATGCGGTCGGGGCGGTCATCATCGTGGACGGCTCACAGAGCGTGCCGCATATTGCGGTGGATGTGCAGGCGATGGATGCGGACTTCTTTGCATTCTCGGGGCATAAGATGCTCTCTCCGATGGGCATCGGCGTGCTCTACGGCAAGTATGATATCCTCGACGCGATGCCGCCGTTCCTCTTTGGCGGGGATATGATCGAGTATGTCGGCGAGCAGGAGACGACCTATGCGGAGCTGCCCGCAAAGTTCGAGGCGGGGACGCAGAATGTCAGCGGCGCGTCAGGGCTGATTGCGGCAATTGACTATCTCGAGAAGGTGGGTTTTGACCGCATTGAGGCGATTGAGCATGACCTTCTTGCCTACGCGCTGCCGAAGTTGCGGGAACTGCCCTTTGTGGAGCTGTATGGCTGTGACTCTGCGCGCGATAATAAGACGGGGATCATCACGTTCAACGTGAAGGACATCCATCCGCACGATGTTTCGACGATTCTTGACAGCTACGGCGTGGCGATCCGCGCAGGGCATCACTGCGCGCAGCCGCTCATGCGCTATCTCGGGCAGAATGCGACCTGTCGTGCGAGCTTCTATCTTTACAACACACATGAGGATGTCGATCAGTTCATCGAGGCGCTGAAAAAGGTTCGGGGGGTGCTTGGCTATGGCGACTGAGGGGACGGCGCTCGGTGATCTCTATACGGAGGTCATCGGCGAGCACAGCCGTGCGCCCGAGAACAAGGGGGCACTCGAGACGGCGACCGTGCGCGAGCGCGGGCACAATCCGAGCTGCGGCGATGAGATCACGCTCGAGCTTGAGATTGCGGACGGCATCATTAAAGACGGTGCCTTTACGGGCGTTGGCTGCGCGATCTCGCAGGCGAGCACGGACATCATGATCGACCTCATGCGTGGCAAGACGGTCGAGGAGGCGGAGCGGCTTGCGCAGCTCTTCACCTCGATGATCAAGCGCGAGGTGACGGACGACGCCGCGCTCGAGGAGCTGGATGAGGCGGTGGCGCTCAAGAACATCTCGAATATGCCTGCGCGTGTGAAATGCGCAGTACTCGCATGGCATACGCTTGAAGATGTGCTGAAAGAAGGACAAAGGTCATAAAATGGGGACTGCTTTCCGAGGTTTTTGCCTCAGAGAGCAGTCCCTTTGGCATTTTTCATCGCGTCACTACTAGCTTTTTTCGTCATGCCCATGTATAATAGACAAGTATTGCAAAATTAAAACGATAGAAAAGGTGGGAATTCGATGCGGATGACAACGGCAATGAAAGCCATCGCTTTTGGCATTGCGGTGCTCGGACTCGGCGTGACGGCGGGCTGCGGCGGCGATCAGCAGGCAAGTGGTGAGAAGTCGTATAAGATCGGCATTGTCCAGCTGGTCGAGCACAACGCTCTCGATGCGGCGAATCGTGGGTTCGTGGATGGACTCAAGGCGCGCGGCTACGAGGAGGGGAAGAATCTCACGATCGACCGCCAGAATGCACAGGCGGATCAGTCGAATCTCCAGAACATCGCGCAGCGCTTTGTCAGCGACAAGGTGGATCTCATCTGTGCGATTGCGACCCCTGCGGCGCAGTCCGTGGCAAATGCAACGAAGGATATCCCCATCGTCGGCACGGCAATCACGGACTATGTGAGCGCAAAGCTCGCGCAGACGAACGAGAAGCCAGGCGCGAATATCACGGGGACGAGCGATCTCAACCCCATCCATGAGCAGATTGACCTGCTCATGAAGCTCTATCCGAACGCAAAGACGATCGGCACGATCTACTCCTCGAGCGAGGTCAACTCCGAGATTCAGATCAAGGAGATGACGGCATACGCAGAGTCGAAGGGGCTGACGGTGCGCGCGGCGACGGTCTCGACGGTCAACGATATTCAGCAGGCGGCACAGAGCCTCGTCGGCGAGGTAGATGTGTTCTATGAGCCAACGGACAATGTCATTTCCTCCTCCATTCCGACGCTTGTGAGCGTGACGGATGCGGCGGGGAAGGCGGTCATCTGCGCTGAGCCGTTCATGGTGACGGGCGGCTGCCTCGCGACGTACGGCATTGACTACTACAAGCTCGGCGTTCAGACGGGCGATATGGCGGCGGACATTCTCGAGGGCAAGTCGAAGCCTGCGGATATGCCGATTCAGACGGCGCGCGATCTGACGCTCGTTATCAGCAAGAGCAATGCGGCAAAGCTCGGGCTGACGATTCCGGAGGACGTGCTGAAGGACGCCACTCTGGTGGACTGAAAAATAGTAAAGGTGGGGATTCGATGCGGATGACAAAACTCACAAAATGTATCGCACTTGGCATCGCCGCCCTCGGAATTCTGGCGTCGGCAGGCTGCGGACAGCAGGATGCGAAGGGCGAAAAGACGTATAAAGTGGGTATTGTGCAGCTCGTGGAGCACAGCGCACTCGACGATGCGAACCGGGGGTTCGTGGACGGTCTGAAGGCGCGCGGCTACGAGGAGGGGAAGAATCTCACGATTGACCGCCAGAATGCACAGGCGGATCAGTCGAACCTCCAGAACATCGTACAGCGCTTTATTAGCGACAAGGTGGATCTCATCTGCGCGATTGCGACCCCTGCGGTGCAGTCGGCGGCGAATGCAACGAAGGATATCCCCGTCGTCGGCACGGCGGTGACGGACTATGTGAGCGCAAAGGTGGTAAAGTCGAATGAGGCGCCGGGCGGCAACGTCACGGGGACGAGTGATCTCACACCGATTGCCGATCAGATCGACCTCCTGATGAAGCTTTATCCAAATGCGAAGACGATCGGCACGATCTACTCCTCGAGCGAGATCAACTCGGAGATTCAGGTCAAGGCGATGACGGAATACGCCCAGTCCAAAGGACTGAATGTGCGTGTTGCGACGATCTCGACGGTCAACGACATCCAGCAGGCGGCGCAGAGCATTGTGAACGAAGTCGATGTGTTCTATGAGCCGACGGACAACGTGATTGCCTCGGCGATGCCGACGCTCACGAGTGTCACCGATCCCGCAGGAAAAGGTGTGATTTGCGCCTTTGCCGGTGGGGTTACCGCCGGCGGGCTTGCAACCAAGGGGATTGACTACTACAAGCTCGGCGTTCAGACGGGCGATATGGCTGCGGATATCCTCGAGGGCAAGGCGAAGCCGGCAGATATGAAGATCGAGACGGCGCGCGATCTCACAGTGGTTATCAACAAGAAGAATGCGGAGAAGATCGGTCTCACGATTCCGGCAGATGTGCTGGAGGGTGCGACGATTGTGCCGTAAGGATTGAATGAACACAGCGGAGCGGGCACGCAGCGTGTCCGCTTTTTTTCTGAATCTAGGGAGTGACGTTATGGATCTCGTCATTGCGACGGCGGCGCAGGGTGTCCTCTGGGGACTCTATGCACTCGGCGTCTATCTGACTTATCGCGTATTGGATATTGCCGATCTGACGGTGGAGGGCAGCTTCCCGCTGGGCGCTGCCGTTGCCGCGTCTATGCTTGTGGCGGGCTACGCGCCGCTGACGGCGATTCTCGCCGCCTGTGCGGCGGGGTGTATCTCGGGCGTTGTCACGGGCTTTTTCTGCACGAAGCTCAAGATACCCGCATTGCTTGCAGGTATCTTGACGATGATCGGGCTGTACTCCATCAATCTGCGCGTCATGGGCAAGGCGAATCTCCCGCTCCTGCAGCAGGAAACGCTGTTCACTGAGTGGAATATCTGGGGGCTGGATGCGGCGACGAATATCCTCCTCATCGGTACGGTCGTCGTTGTGCTGGCGATTCTCCTCACGTATTGGTTCTTCGGTACGGAGCTCGGAACTGCCATCCGTGCGACGGGCGCGAACCCGCATATGATCCGTGCAAACGGTGTCAATACGGATGTCATGATTGTTCTGGGACTTCTCCTGTCCAACGGCTTGGTTGCCATCTGCGGCGCGCTTGTGGCACAGAGCAACGGCTTTGCGGATGTCGGCATGGGCACGGGCACGATCGTCATAGGTCTCGCCTCCGTTATCATCGGCGAGGTGCTCTTCGGCACGCGCAGCTTCAAGAACTGGCTGATCTCCGTTGTGCTCGGCTCGATTGTCTACCGCGCGGTCATCGCAATCGTCTTGCAGCTCGGCATGCCGCCCAATGATCTCAAGCTCTTCACGGCGATCCTCGTTGCAATCGCACTGTCGCTGCCTCTCATTCAGTCGAAATACCATGCGATGAAGAAGGGGGCAGAGTAATGCTGCGCATTGAGGATATCAAAAAGACGTTCAACCCGGGGACGATTACGGAGAAAAAGGCGCTCTCGGGCATCACGCTCCACCTGCAGCCCGGCGATTTCGTCACTGTGATCGGCGGTAACGGTGCGGGCAAGTCGACGCTGATGAATGCGATCGCGGGGGCAATCTCTGTGGACACGGGGA
Source organism: Selenomonas sp. oral taxon 126 (assembly GCF_001683335.1). GTDB lineage: Bacteria > Bacillota > Negativicutes > Selenomonadales > Selenomonadaceae > Centipeda. The sequence continues at coordinate 2,579,906 of NZ_CP016201.1, read as the reverse complement.
AGATCTCCATCGCGGGCGAGGACATTACAAAGTGGCCGGAACACCGCCGTGCGAAGTTCATCGGGCGCGTTTTCCAAGATCCAATGATGGGGACGGCGGCGCGCATGATGATCGAGGAGAACCTCGCCATTGCCGCACGGCGCGGGCAGACGCCGACGCTGCGCTGGGGCTCGACGAGCGAGATGCGCGAGGTGTTCCGCGAGAAGCTGGCGCGCCTCAAGCTCGGTCTCGAAGATCGCCTCTCCTCGCGCGTGGGGCTGCTCTCGGGCGGACAGCGTCAGGCGCTGACGCTGCTTATGGCAACGCTTGTGAAGCCGAATCTGCTGCTGCTCGATGAGCATACGGCTGCGCTTGATCCGAAGACGGCGGCGAAGGTGCTCGAGCTGACGCAGCAGATCGTCGCGGAGGATCAGCTCACGACTCTCATGATTACGCACAATATGAAGGACGCGCTGCGCTACGGCAACCGCCTCATCATGCTGCACGAGGGGCGCATTCTCTTCGATGTGCCGCAGGAGAAGAAGGAGGGGCTCACGACGCGCGACCTCCTGTCGATGTTCGAGCAGGCGGCGGGCAGCGAGCTCGCTAATGACAGTCTACTCCTAAGCTAACTAAGTTCTAACGCCTTTCACAAGACCTTCTAAAGCCATTTCGTTATATTATCCATGAAAGCAAGAGATACTAAGAGCAGATATGCTTTCATACTCTTTGACTTTCGGTGCGTATTCTGCGGCCTTCCCTTCCGCGGAATTCACATACATTCCCTACATTTCTTTCTCTCTATCGAAAATATGCCTCCTGCTGCCCGGCGGGAGGCATATTTTCTTGTAAAACTTGCTATTTTGGGGATTCGTAGTAAAATAGGGGGGGTAAATCGAACAGACGGACGGGGGGTGTGTTGTGTGGTGACAGAGGAATGGATCAGGAGGTTTTTTGATAGGCTTGCGGTTCATGTGTATCGCGATGAAGAAATTCCACGGCGCGCCCCGCAAAAGAGTGCAAAGCCGTCGCAGCCCGTACCGAAGCTGATAGGCGCGATGCGTTCTCTGGTGACGACCTCACGTGATTACTGGCAGTCGCGTGCAGAGCTGTTTCTAAAGCAGGCGCGCCTGATGGCGGACTACGAGGACGACTATGCCTATCACGGCGTCGTCAATCAGTATTTCCCTACTTATGACTCGCTCTCGGATGCGGAGCTGCGCGGCTACTTTACGTGGCGGACGGCGGTTCGGCGCGGTCAGATCGAGAAGCGGGGGATGTCCTACGCGTCCCTCTATGTCTATGAGCTGCTGCATCTCATCGGATGCAGCAGTGCGCAGGATGCCTATGAGAAACTGCATGATTTCTGCGCGGCATATTGCGAGCTCGATCCGCAGATCGTGCGCTATATAGCGGAGTGGGAGAATGAGTTCATCATCTATTACGGGCTGAATCCCGATCTTATCATCGTGCGCGGAAACGGTGCGTGTCGGCAGCAGGACGATGCGGTACTCACGATGCTTCATCGTTCGGAGCACGTTGCAGAGGAGGTTATGGCTGCTGTCTGCGTGCTCTCGTCCTATCGTCTTGAGCGTTCGAAGCTCTATCGCGCCCATACAGATGATGTGAATGTACTCGTGCTCCGCATATTGGATCGCGTGGCAGAATACTACGGAAAGCATCGGCAGGTCACTTTTTTTGCCGATCTCATCGCCGTAGCGCGGACGAGCCCCGTACGACTCTTTTCCTCCGCCGTATTCCAGCCCTCGGGGGAGGAGCAGGATCGCGTCTATCAGATGCATCCTCTGCGTCGCTATGAATGTGTGAGCGGCTACTGGACACTGCACTCCTACGAGCGTGCCGACGGCGCTGCGCAGCGGCTGGGCGCACTCCTGCGCGGTTTGGATGCCGCTCTGCGTGCGCACTATGGTATCGCTGAGATTCAGCCGCCCAAGCTGAAGAAGTGGCAGACGAAGATCATCCGTGAGGAGATTGACGCCTTTGTTGCGGAGCAGCGGGCGGCGGAAGCGCGGCGTGTGCATCTGGACTTTTCGCAGCTGGCGCGCATTCGTGCGGATGCGGATGTAACGCAGGAGCGCCTTATAGTGGAGGAAGAGCTGCCCATGCCTTTGCTTTCTCCGTCACAGGGCAAAGCTGCGGCGCTTGCTGAGATTTTGCCTCCTGCGGCGGAGGAGGTTGCTGCACAGCCCGAGATGTTGTCCGCAGCGGAGGGGGCGGCAGAACTGAGTGCGCCTGAGCAGCGGCTCCTGCGTACGCTTCTGACGAATGGTGATCTCGCATGGGTGCGCGCGGAGGGGCTGATGCTCTCCGTGCTGGTGGACGGGCTGAACGAAAAATTGTACGAGGACTTTGCGGACACGGTAATCGAGGGCGATCCGCCCGCTGTTGTCCATGACTATCTGGATGAATTGACAGAGAGGTATCTGCATGGCAGCGAATGAGTCGAAGAAAATCCCGCGCCGCATTGCGCAGACACTCATCAATGCGCTCAAGGGCGGCGTTGTGCCGCGCATCGGGCTCCCGTATATCACGGTCGGACGGCGCAGCGAGATCGAGGCACTGCTCTCCGATGTGGAGATGATCGAGGGAGGTGGGGCATCCTTTCGCTTTATCGTCGGGCGCTACGGCAGCGGGAAGAGTTTCCTGCTGCAGACGATTCGCAGCTATGTTATGGCGAAGAATTTTGTCGTTGTGGACGCCGATCTCTCGCCCGAACGCCGCCTGCAGGGGACGCGCGGTCAGGGGCTTGCAACGTACCGCGAGCTCATCCGCAACATGGCGACCAAGACGACGCCCGAGGGCGGTGCGCTCACGCTCATCCTCGACCGCTGGATCAGCCGCGTGCAGCAGGAGGTTATGACGGAAGATAAACTTGCGGTGGATGATCCGCAGTTCTCGTCGGCGGTGGATCGGCGGATTGCCTCCATCATTTACGGGCTGAATGATCTCGTGCACGGCTTTGACTTTACGCGCCTCCTCACCCTCTACTATCACGCCTATCGGGACGGCGACGATGATATGCGTGCGCGCGTCGCACGATGGTTTCGCGGGGAATATACGACGAAGACCGAGGCACGGCACGAGCTCGGTGTGAACATCATCATCACGGACGATGATTGGTACGAGTATCTAAAACTCTTTGCCGCATTCCTGCGGCAGGCGGGTTACGCGGGTATGCTCATCCTCATCGACGAGCTGGTGAACATCTACAAGATTCCGCACGCAGTTACGCGGCAGTACAACTACGAGAAGATCCTCACGATGTATAACGACGCGATGCAGGGGCGCGCGCAGTACCTCGGCATGATTCTCTGCGGCACGCCCGCGTGCATGGAGGACACGCGGCGCGGCGTCTACAGCTACGAGGCACTGCGCTCGCGGCTTGCCGAGGGGCGGTTTGCAGGGGAGCACCGCGATCTGCTCTCGCCCGTGATACGGCTTGCGCCGCTGACGCATGAGGAGATGCTCGTGCTGATTGAAAAGCTCGCCGCCATCCATGCAGGACTCTACGAATACGAGCAGATTGTCACGCAGGACGATCTCGCGGACTTCATCCGCATCGAGTTCGGGCGAATCGGCGCAGATACGCATATCACACCGCGTGAAGTCATCCGTGACTTCATTCAGGTGCTCGACATCATCTATCAGAATCCTGCGCTGAAACTCGCCGATCTCCTCGGCTCGGACGATTTTTCCTACGCCGCGAACGAGGTGGAGGGCGCGGAGATCAGCGCGCAGTTCGCGGAGTTCGAGCTATGAGCGTATTCGAGCGTTATGCGCCCTTCGTGCGCGACTATATCTATGAGCAGGAGTGGCAGAATCTGCGCGGCATCCAGATTGCGGCGGCGGAGGCGATCTTTCACACGGACGATCACGTTCTTCTGACGGCATCCACCGCCTCCGGCAAGACCGAGGCGGCGTTTTTTCCGATCATCACGCTCTTTCACGAGGAGCCGCCGACCTCCGTCGGTTGCATCTACATCGGTCCGCTCAAAGCGCTCATCAACGATCAGTTCGAGCGGCTGACGGAGCTCTGCCGACGGGCGGATATTCCCGTCTGGCATTGGCATGGCGATGTGGGGCAGACACATAAGGCGCGCCTGATGAAGCGTCCGTCGGGCATCCTGCAGATCACGCCGGAATCGCTCGAGGCGCTGCTTCTGCACCGTCATGCGGCGATACCGAAGCTCTTTGGCGATCTGCGCTTCCTTGTCATCGACGAGGTGCACTCTCTCCTGCGCGGCGACCGCGGCGGGCAGACGCTCTGCCTGATCGAGCGTCTCTCGCGCATTGCGGGCGTCACGCCGCGCCGCATCGGTCTCTCGGCGACGATCGGCGATGCCAAGCGTGTGGGGGATTTCCTCGCGGCGGGGACGGGACGGCAGACCTTCGTGCCGCAGATCGAGGCAAAGGGGAGCAAGTGGCGGCTCTCCCTCGAGCATTTCTACGTGCGGGACACACAGGCAGGGGAAGGGCGCGATGACATCAGCGTGCAGCCCGTGCTGGATGCGCCGACCGATACGCCGCCCGAGCATGCCGATCCCGGGCTCGGCTATATCTTTGCCCATACGCGCGGGAAGAAATGTCTCGTCTTTGTCAACTCGCGCGAGGAGTGCGAGGCGGTGACGACGACGCTGCGCTCCTACTGTGAGCGTCAGCACGAGCCGGATCGCTTCCTCATCCATCACGGCAACCTCTCCGCCGCATTCCGCGAGACGGCAGAGGCGCGCATGAAGGATGAGGACAGCCTCTTCACAACGTGCACAACGGCGACGCTCGAGCTCGGCATCGACATCGGCAGACTCGAGCGCGCCTTTCAGATCGATGCGCCGTGGACGGTGTCGTCGTTTCTTCAGCGCATGGGGCGGACGGGGCGGCGCGGACAGCCGCAGGAGATGCACTTTGTTGTGCGCGAGGATATGCCGGAGGCACGCGCCCTCCTGCCAGCGACGATCCCGTGGAAACTCTTGCAGGGGATTGCGCTCATTCAGCTCTATCTCGAGGAGCGCTGGGTGGAGCCGCCGCGTCTCGACCGTCTGCCGTTCAGCCTGCTCTATCATCAGACGATGAGCGTTGCCGCGTCCTGCGGGGAACTCGCCCCGCGCGCACTCGCGGATCGCGTGCTGTCGCTGCATGTCTTTCACCGCATTACGCAGGACGACTACCGCATACTCCTGCGGCATCTCGTTCAGCAGGAGCATTTGCAGGTGACAGAGCGCGGCGGGCTGATTGTCGGTCTCGCGGGCGAGCGCGTCGTGCAGTCCTTCCGCTTTTACGGTGTCTTTCAGGAGAACGAGGAGTACACTGTGCGGAGTGAGTCGCAGGAGATTGGCACGATTGTCACGCCGCCGCCCGTCGGGGAGAAGATTGCGATTGCGGGGCACGTGTGGCGTGTCCTCGAGGTCGATCGCAAGCGTCATCTCGTCTACTGCGAGCTGGTGAAGGGGAATGTGCCCGCCTATTTCGGCGAGTGTCCCGGCGATATTCATACACATATCTTACAGAGGATGCGGAAGGTGCTGCGCGAGGATTTGATCCCGTCCTATCTGTTGAAAAATGCCGTTGCGCGTCTTGCGCAGGCACGCATGACGGCGCGGCACTCGCGTGCGGCGGAAGATGTGCTCATCCCCCTTGGCGGTGAGATGTACGCACTCCTGCCGTGGCTCGGCAGCTATGCCTTCCTCGCGCTCGAGCGCTTCCTGCGGATCCGCTGCGGCGCGCGGATCGGACTGCGCGGCTTTGAGTCCATGCGCCCGTACTTTATGCAGTTCACGATGAAGGCTTCGCCCGCAGAATTCTTTCGCGTACTTGCGGAGGAGGCAGCGCGGGAATTTGATCCGATGGAGCTGCTCTATCCCGATGAAGTGCCGATCTTTGACAAGTACGATGAGTTTCTGCCGACGGAGCTCGTGCAGCGCGGCTTTGCGCACGGCGTTCTGGATGTAAAGGGGATGCGGGAGACGGTGCTCTCGTGGGCGCATGCACGGATTGACAGCCCCGCGCCGTCGTGATAGAATACGTTAGCTGAGTTTTCTCACAGGCGGATGTGGCGGAACTGGCAGACGCGCTGGACTTAGGATCCAGTGCCGCAAGGCGTATGGGTTCGACCCCCTTCATCCGCACCATCTTAGTACATCTTTTTTGCCCTCTCTGCGTCAACGAATCCTCCGCATAGTCCCTCTATGCGTTCGGTTCGTTTCCTTGACAGGACAAAAATCTGCACTAATCTGAACGTTAGTGCATATAGATATACCGACTGTTTTGCAGTCGGCTTTTTTTCTATCGAGGAGCGTGAAGATCATGTCGATTCTTGCTGCCTATGCCGTGCCGCATCCGCCGCTCATCATCCCCTCCATTGGCGCGGGACGGGAAGCGGAGATCGCCGAAACCGTGCGCGCATATCATGAGGCGATGCGCGCGGCGGCAGAGCTGCGCCCCGATACCGTCGTCATCATCAGCCCACATGCGATGGCATATGATGATTTCTTCCACATCTCGCCGGGCGAGGCGGCAGAGGGGGATTTTGCCGCGTTTGGACATCCCGAGATCACAATCGGGATCGAATACGATGTTGACTTTGTCCGCGCACTCTCTCACGCGGCAGGAGAGCGCGATGTTCCTGCGGGTACGCTCGGGGAGAAGAACGCTGCGCTCGATCACGGCACGATGATCCCGCTCTTCTTCCTGAGTGAGTACCTTGGCGATGCACCAACCAAATTCGTCCGCATCGGCGTGTCGGGGCTGCCCGCCCACACGCACGCCATGCTCGGACAGGTGATTGCGGCGGCAGCGGAGCAGCTCGGGCGGCGGACGATCTGCATCGCGAGCGGCGATCTCTCACACCGTCTGAAGGAGGACGGACCGTACGACATTGCGCCCGAGGGGGCGGAGTTTGATGAACTCTGTACGGCATTTATGAAGACGGGGGATTTCCTCTCACTCTTACAGATTCCCGGCAGCTTTGCCGAGGCGGCGGGGCATTGCGGGCTGAACGGGCTGTGGGTGCTCGCGGGCGCACTTGACCGCGCGGCGCTTACGAGCAGACTGCACAGCTATGAGGGGTCGTTCGGCGTGGGCTATGCCGTCGCCTCATTCATGGTGACGGGGCGGGATGAGCGCCGAGATTATGCAGATCAGCTCGTGCAGACAGAGGATGCGGCGATGGCAGAGCTGCGCGCACGAGAGGACGCATATGTGCGGCTTGCGCGGACGAGCATCGAGCACTATATACGGGAGCATAGCTATGTACCGCTGCTTGAGGGACTGCCGTCAGAGCTTCTGGAACAGCGCGCGGGGGCATTCGTCTCTATCAAGAAATACGGCAAGCTGCGCGGCTGTATTGGGACATTTGTACCCGCACAGCAGACTCTTGCCGAGGAGATCCTCTACAATGCCGTCTCGGCGGCGGTGCATGACGGGCGCTTCGAGCCCATCGAGGAGGACGAGTTGAATCGCCTTGTCTACTCGGTGGATGTGCTGAGTGAACCAGAGCCGATCTCCTCGGCAGCGGAACTCGATCCGAAGCGCTACGGCGTCATCGTCAAGAGCATTGCGGACAATCGGCGCGGGCTGCTGCTGCCCGATCTCGCGGGCATTGATACGGCAGAGGAGCAGCTCGCCGTTGCAAGAGAGAAGGCGCGTATTCATCCGAAGGAGGAGGTTGCGCTCGCACGCTTTACGGTTGTTCGTCATCGATAGGGAAAAGGAGTATTATATTCATGGGAGAGAATCCGTCGTTTTCCTTTTGGAATGCGCAGTGGCAGGAGAAGTTCCTCGAACGAGAGCGGCATATCCGTGCAAATCCACAGGTGGACTATTGGGACAAGCGTGCACGGGACTTCTCTGCGATGCGCAAGAGCAATGGGTACGATTACGGCAGGAAGGTCTATGGAGCGCTGCGCTCTGTCTTGGATGCGGATTCCGCGATGCTGGATATTGGCGCAGGCCCCGGTTCTTTTGTCATCCCGTTTGCGGAGCATATCAAATTCGTCACAGCGGTCGAGCCGTCGCATGAGATGGGGAATCTCCTGCGGGAGAATGCCGCAGAAGCGGACATCGACAACTATGCGCTCATCGAAGAAATCATGCAGGATCTTCCAATCGGCGGCGAACTTGACTCTGCGTTTGATCTTGTGACGGTGTCGCTCGTCTTTTGGATGTATGAGGATGTTTGGCCGCTGATTTCGCAGATGGAGGCCTATTCGAGCAAATACTGCGCGATCATTGCGGAGATTCCGGATCATAAAAATCCAAGGTCGGCGAGCTGCTGCGATGTCGAGGAGTTCCAGATTCTCTACAATATGCTGATTTCGCAGGGACGTTTTGCCAACGTCAGTGTGGTTGACTATCGCTGCGAGCGCTCCGTGGAGGACGAGCTGCAATATCGAAAGCTCGCATACGAGCAATATGCGGGTGACCTTACTCTGGCTGCACAGGAAAAGCTCCGCAGGGAGGTTCTCGCCGAGGCGCGGGATGGTCTGTGTACGGTCGCAACGCGATCTGCTGTCATCTGGTGGGATCGGAGAGATATTGTTTCGTAGTCCTGCCCCAACAGAAAACGCCCCCTTGCAGACTACTAGCCTGTAAGAGGGCGCTTGTGTTTGACGCGTGTGCTGTATGTTTTACTGTGCCGCAGCTGTCTCGCCGATTGAGGCGTTCAGCTCATCGATGAGGGCGTCGATGTCGATGCCGTGTGCCATTGCACCCTGCTCGATGTTCTCGAAGTGCGCCGCTGCGCAGCCGAGGCAGCCCATGCCCGCATTCATCAGAATCTCAACGGTGTCGGGATACGTCTGCACGATCTCGATGATGCTCATATCCTTTGTAATCGCCATGATAGACCTCCTATATTGTGAAAGCGAATTGACAGTGAAGGGAAATCCCTTATTTAGTTTCGATTATAACACAAGATTTCAAAAAGGGAAGTATCATTTGCAACATTTGCAGGTATGTTCATAAGAAAAACTGTTTCTATGGGGCGTGAAATACGTGCATTGATTGACCTTGTGGGATTTTTCTGCTATAACTTAACGAGTACATTAGCGTAAACAACATGACTCTGGTCATTGAAAGAGGGAATAGCTGTGAGCAATCTTGAGGTTGGAATCGTCGGACTGCCGAATGTGGGTAAAAGTACGCTGTTCAATGCGATTACGAAGGCGGGCGCGGAGGCGGCGAACTATCCGTTCTGCACGATTGAGCCGAATGTCGGCGTGGTGGCGGTGCCGGACGCGCGGCTGAAGGTGCTGACCGATCTCTATCACTCCAAGAAGACGACACCCGCGAGCGTGCGCTTCGTGGATATTGCAGGGCTTGTGAAGGGCGCATCAAAGGGCGAGGGGCTGGGCAACAAGTTCCTCGAGCACATCCGTCAGGTGGATGCCGTGGCGCACGTCGTCCGCTGCTTCGAGAGCTCGGACATCACCCACGTGGAGGGCGCAGTTGATCCGCTGCGCGACATCGACATCATTGAGACGGAGCTGTGCCTTGCCGATCTCGAAGCCGTGGAAAAGCGGATGGCAAAGGTGATGAAGCTGCTGAAATCCGGCAGCAAGGAGGCAAAGGCAGAACACGCCGCGCTTGAACGTCTGAAAACGGCGCTCGACGAAGGGAAGCCCGCGCGCGAGGTGGAACTCTCGGATGAGGAACAGGCGATGCTGCGCGATCTGAACCTCCTCACACGTAAGCCGATTCTCTATATTGCGAACGTCGGAGAGGACGAGGCGGCGACGGCGGATGTGGAGAATCCGCACGTGCAGACGGTCAAGGAGTATGCCGCGCGCACGGGCGCGGAGGTCGTGACGGTCTCGGCGCGGCTCGAGGAGGAGATTGCGGAGCTGGATGCGGAGGAGGCTGCTGTCTTCCTTGAGGATCTGGGGCTCTCCGAGAGCGGGCTTGACCGCCTCATTCACGGCGCGTTTGCCCTGCTCGGGCTTCAGACATTCCTCACGGCGGGCGAAGACGAGTGCCGCGCATGGACGATTACGCGCGGGACGACGGCACCGAAGGCGGCGGGCAAGATTCACACGGACTTCGAGCGCGGCTTCATCCGCGCGGAGATTGTGAACTATGACGATCTCGTCACGCTCGGCAGTGTGGCGGCTGCGCGCGACAAGGGGCTTGTGCGCCTCGAGGGCAAGGAGTATGTGATGCGCGATGGAGATGTTGTGAATTTCCGCTTCAATGTCTGATGTTTCGTCCCTCACAAATGTTACAGAATGACCATCCGTGCGTACTCCACACAAACGCCTCGTTACGCAAGCGGTCGGGCACTTATCTGCCTAAATACCTGCGGACTTCTTAAACGCGCTACGCTTGAACGAAAGAAATCCGCAGGGGGCAGAACGTGCCCTTTTCTCCGCTTGCTTCACTAGGGGTTGCTTAGGAGCATCACACGGATGCATTTTCATTTATTCATGACACAGGGAAAACAGCATTTTTCAACGCCGCTATGGACAAGCAGCGTATTTTGCGTTAAAATGCATTCGGTCATTTTACACAGATGAAAGGAAGTGAAGAGATGGACGATACACCTTTGCAGCCGGAGCCACACATATGCATCCCGTCCTCTCTTCGCCTCTGCATTTTGCACTGACAGGGGAGGGCGGTCAGAAAGGAGCGCCATCCCTTGCTGCAAATCTACAAATCCATGGAATCCGGCCCCTTGCAGGAGCTTTCGCTCAAGACGCTGACAAAGGGGGCATGGATCAACATTGTCAACCCGACGCCGTACGAGCTGAAGGTTGTCAGCACTCTTACAGAGGTTGACCCCGATTTCCTGCGCTCCGCGCTTGACGATGAGGAGCGGTCACATACGGACGTCGAGGATGACTCGGTCATGATCCTGACGAATGTGCCCGTCTATCGCGGCGAGGACAGCTACGACACGCTGCCGCTCGCGATTATTCTCACGGACGAGCACATTATCACCGTCTGCCTCGAGGAGACGCCCGTGATGGCGGAGTTCAACGAGCGCACGGCAAAGCTTTTCCGCACGTACAAGCGGACGCGGTTCCTCTTTCAAATCCTCTACAAGTCGGATGTGTTCTATCTGCGCTATCTGCGCCAGATCAGCAAACTCTCCGAGGAGATCGAGGATCGCCTGCGCCACGATATGAAGAACAGCGAGATCCTGCGCCTCCTGCAGCTGCAAAAGGGTCTGACGTACTTCAATGCGGCGCTGCGCTCGAACGGCGCCGTTCTCGACCGTCTCATGCGTCTGCGCACAAATACCTCGGTGCATCACATCTTCAAGATGTACGAGGAGGATGAGGATCTCCTCGAGGATGTCATCATCGAGAACAAGCAGGCGCGCGAGATGGTCGAGATGTATAGTAAAATTCTCGCACGACTCGCCGATACGTTCTCGTCGATCGTCTCAAACAATCTGAACCTCGTGATGAAATTCCTGACGGCAATTACGATCATCCTCGCGATTCCGACAGTGATCTCGAGTTTTTTCGGCATGAACGTGCCCGTGCCGTATGAGGGCGATCCGCTCGGCTTTATCCGCGTAGTCATCATCGCGGTCTGCGTTTCGTCTGCGGTCGTCTATATGCTCTGGCGGAGGGATATGTTTTGATACGCGAGGCGCAGCTCTTGCGCGGGATTATCTTCGGTGATCGGAATACCGATGAATATGTATACATGCCGGCGAGTGAGATCGGCGTTGAGCATCCCGTCTATGTGTACGAGGAGGGGACGAACCGCCGCGACATCGACCTCGCGGAGGCACTCGATCTGATCCGCGTGCGCGATCTGAGACCGACCACACATCCACTCCTTGGACGAACGAGCTGCTAAGGCGGCTCGTTTTTTGATAGAGTGATTAGATATTTTCATAATAAAAAACGATGAGAAAAGTCGGTGTTTTCAAGAGCTGAGAAAGTCTATCTTGTTTACAACCCCGATTTTCCGTTGTATAATAAATGGAAAGTATAGAATCCCTATTCCTCCATAGATATTCTTTTTGATTCTTTTTATCAAAAAGAATCAAGAGGGAAAAAATTCTTTGCTCAGTGTGATTATATTTTAGACTATAGGAAGTGCACAGGCATTTCCCATAAGAGGGGAGCAGTAACATGGCCAAGAAAATGAAGACGATGGACGGAAATACAGCTGCCGGCTATATTTCCTACGCCTTTACGGATGTGGCGGCGATCTATCCGATCACGCCGTCGTCGCCGATGGCGGAGCACGTTGACAGCCTTGCTGCAAAGGGAATGAAGAATATCTTCGGGCAGAAGGTACGTCTCATCGAAATGCAGTCGGAGGCAGGTGCTGCGGGCGCAGTGCATGGCTCACTCCAGGCAGGTGCACTGACGACGACCTATACGGCATCGCAGGGGCTTCTGCTCATGATTCCGAATATGTATAAGATCGCGGGCGAGCTTCTGCCGGGCGTGTTCCATGTCAGCGCACGCGCCATTGCGGCGTCCTCGCTGAACATCTTCGGCGATCATCAGGATGTTATGGCGGCACGCCAGACGGGCGTTGCCATGCTCGCAGAGTCGAGCGTGCAGGAGGTTATGGATCTCGCTGCCGTGGCGCATCTCGTCGCGATCAAGGGGCGCGTTCCGTTCATCAACTTCTTTGATGGCTTCCGCACCTCGCATGAGATTCAGAAGATCGAGGTCGTGGACTATGCCGATCTCGCGAAGATTCTTGACTGGGATGCGGTCAATGAGTTCCGCCGCCGTGCGCTCAACCCGGATCATCCGGCGGTACGCGGTACGGCACAGAACCCCGACATTTACTTCCAGGGACGCGAAGCGGTCAATCGTTACTACGATGCCATTCCGGAACTCGTTGAAGAGGCGATGGCGCAGATGGCGAAGATCACGGGCCGTGAGCACCATCTCTTCGACTACTACGGCGCACCCGATGCAGATCGCGTCATCATCGCAATGGGCTCGGTTTGCCAGACGGCGGAGGAGGTTGCCGAATACCTCAACGCACAGGGCGAGAAGGTCGGGCTGCTCTCTGTTCACCTCTATCGTCCGTTCTCGGTCGAGCATTTCTTCAAGTATCTCCCGAAGACGGTGCAGAAGGTCGCTGTTCTCGACCGTACGAAGGAGCCGGGATCGCTCGGTGAGCCGCTTTACCTCGATGTCAAGGCGGCGTACTACAGCTCGGGGATGAATCCCGTCATTGTCGGCGGGCGCTATGGTCTCGGCGGCAAGGATACGACACCGGATCAGGTCTTTGCGGTCTACGAGGAGCTGAAAAAGGACGAGCCGATGCACGGCTTTACGCTCGGCATCGTTGACGATGTCACGCACCGCAGTCTCACACCGATCCACGGCGATGTCAACCTCACGAAAGAGGGGACGACGGCGTGCAAGTTCTGGGGTCTCGGTTCGGACGGCACGGTCGGCGCGAACAAGAGCGCGATCAAGATCATCGGCGACAAGACGGATATGTATGCGCAGGCATACTTTGCATACGACTCGAAGAAGTCGGGCGGCATTACGATGAGCCACCTGCGCTTTGGCAAATCGCCCATCATCAGCCCGTACCTCATCAACAAGGCGGACTTCATCTCCTGCTCGCAGCAGTCCTATGTCCGTCAGTACGACCTCCTCGCAGGTCTCAAGAAGGGCGGCACGTTCCTCCTCAATACGTTCTGGTCGGATGAGGAACTGAACACGCACCTGCCCGCATCGATGCGCCGCTACATCGCCTCCAATGACATTCAGTTCTACACGGTGGATGCCGTTCACATCGCCCGCGAGCTCGGTCTCGGCGGACGCTTCAACATGGTCATGCAGTCGGCGTTCTTCAAGCTTGCGAACATCATTCCCATCGACGACGCGGTCAAGTATCTCAAGGACGCGGTTGTCACATCCTACGGCAGCAAGGGCGAAAAGGTTGTCAACATGAACAACGGTGCGATCGATCACGGCATCGAGTCGCTCCACCGTGTGAATGTTCCTGCCGAGTGGAAGGATGCCGTGGATGAAGAGGTTCCGGTCAACGCAAAGACGCCGGAATTCATCACGAAGATTCAGAACGTCATGAATCGGCAGGAGGGTGACAAGCTCAAGATCTCCGAGCTGCTCAGCATGGAGGACGGCACATTCCCTGTCGGCGGTACGGCATTTGAGAAGCGCGGCACGGCGATCTCTGTCCCCGTATGGCGTCCGGAGAAGTGTATCCAGTGTAATCAGTGCGCCTTTGTCTGCCCGCATGCAACGATTCGTCCTGTGCTGACGACGGACGAGGAGCTTGCTGCAGCGCCCGAGGGCATGCAGTCCGTAAAGTCGCGTCCGGCGAAGGGGATGAACCTCACCATTGCCGTCTCGACGCTCGACTGCCTCGGCTGCGGTAACTGTGCACAGGTCTGCCCGGGCAAGGCGCTCGATATGACGCTGCTCGACGACAACCTCCGCGATGCGCAGAAGTACTTTGACTATGGCGTGGACACGGAGAAGGTCTCGGTCAAGAACGTCCCGATGAAGAAGACGACGGTCATCGGCTCGCAGTTCGAGCAGCCGCTCTTCGAGTTCTCGGGTGCGTGCGCAGGCTGCGGCGAAACGCCGTACGCAAAGCTCGTTACGCAGCTTTTCGGCGACCGCATGATGATCGCCAATGCAACGGGCTGCTCCTCCATCTGGGGCGCGAGCGCACCTGCAATCCCGTACACGAAGAACCCGAAGGGGTATGGCCCTGCATGGGCAAACTCGCTGTTCGAGGACAATGCGGAGTACGGCCTTGGAATGCTGCTCGGCACGAAGGCAGTGCGTGAGTCCATCGCGGCGGCGGTGACACAGGCACTCGAGGAGAAGAAGGGCTCTGCCGAGCTTCAGGCAGCAATGCAACTCTGGCTCGAAAAGCGCGACAGCGGTGAGGGCACGCGTGACCGCGCCGACCTCCTGCGCGAGCTGCTTGAGAAGGAGAAGGGGACGGACGAGCTTCTCTGCCGCATCTACAAGGACAACGACTACTTCGTCAAGCGTTCGCAGTGGGTGTTCGGCGGCGACGGCTGGGCATACGACATCGGCTTCGGCGGCGTGGATCACGTGCTTGCGTCGGGCGAGGATGTCAACGTCATGGTCTTTGATACCGAGGTCTACTCGAACACGGGCGGACAGGCATCGAAGTCGACTCCTGCGGCGGCGATTGCCGAGTTCGCAGCAACCGGCAAGAAGACGAAGAAGAAGGATCTCGGCATAATGGCGATGTCCTACGGCTACGTCTACGTTGCACAGGTGGATATGGGAGCCGACCAGAATCAGGTACTCAAGGCGATCAGCGAGGCGGAGGCATATCCGGGGCCATCCCTCATCATCGCGTACTCGCCGTGTATCAACCACGGCATCCGCAAGGGCATGGGCTGTGCGCAGCTTGAGGGCAAGCTCGCGGTCGAGTGCGGCTACTGGACGAATTACCGCTATAATCCGCAGCTTGAGGAGAAGGGCAAGAACCCGTTCACGCTCGACTCCAAGGAGCCGGATTTCTCGAAGTTCAAGGACTTCCTGATGGGTGAGAACCGCTATACGACGCTGCAGCGCAACTTCCCTGAGGCTGCAGAGGCACTCTTTGAGAAGACGCAGAAGGACGCGGAAACGCGCTACAACAACTACAAAAAACTCGCAGGCAAGGCGTAAGCTGCTGTGAGATTGGGATGGGGCTGTTGCATGAAACACTCGTGTAATAGCCTCATTTTGTTGAAAAAAAGTTCCCAGTGTTTTCAAACACCGAGAACCTAGTGTAAAGGAAGCACTGATAAATTCAGTACCGCCATCTTAGCGCATCTTTTTTGCCCGCACTTCGTCGGCAAATCCTCCACAGAGTACCACTCTGCGTCCGGTTTGCCTCCTCGTTCGGACGAAAAATCTACGCCAATCTGACGGACTTCATTTTATCAGTGATTCCTAAAATAATAGTAAGGGGGTCTGTCCTTTGTTGTTGTGTTTTTACGGAAATGATACGCTTACATAAAAGTGGGGCGTTGCGGCACATATAAAAGCAATGCGCCCCGCACAGGGGGCACTTTTCATAGATTTGTAGGAGGCGGCAATAGGAAAGACCGATATGTTGGACGACAGAGTATGTGCATGGGGACGAGGTGAACAGACTGCATATATTCGGTTGCTGTCAGACATCCTTGAATATCTCGCGTTCGACGATCTTCTTGAATTCCTGTATCTCCGTCTTGCTCGTGTCCTTCGTCGTGATCTCCGAGCGTTTGTCCCCCTTGTTTTCGTTGTAGCGATAGGTCATCATGTTCTGGCTGCCGTGTAGGACGTATTTGTCACATACGGCAATTTTCATATGTGAGTCTACCGGGTAAGATTTCAGTTCCGGGATTTCGCGTTTGAGCCAGTTGACGGCTTCCTTGGTGGACTGGAATCTTTTATTTGTCTGCTTGTCCTCGCCCATGCCGTAGCAGATATAGACCTTGACACCCCTCCTGACCGCCCTTTCGATGAGCTTCCTGTCCTTCTGGACCCAGTATTTGTTATACCACGGGTAGAGCAGGTAGATGAATTCCTCTGCATCCTCGTATATGCTGGGGAATACGGCGTTGATCTCCTGCTCGGTATAGCGCTGCCGTGTCTCGCTGCCTGCTGGGTTGAAGACTGCCTCGCTCAGGACGAGGTCGTCGTTTGAGATCTCCTGGATGGAGTCCTCCAGCTCGGGATGGATGTCACTTCCTTGGAACAGCTCGATGGCGAAGAATGCCTTGCCGAGCTTGTCCTGCAGTGCTGCCATCACCTTGTAGTCAAAGCGGTATCCGCTGCGAACCGCGCCAAGCAGGAAGCGGATGTTCGTGCCGAGGGTGCAGAGATTGCGGATCTTCTCCGCTGCCGCGAGATTGCGCTCGCCCACCTGTGCGTTCAGTGCGATTGCCGCGTCGGTCTCTGCGAGAAGTTCCTCAGTCTCGCGTGCCATTTCTCGGATCTTGTTGTGTGCGAGGATGCCGGCGACGGCGATCGCAGGGACGGTGAAGAGTGCTGAGGCGACGACGAGCCCGCCTGCAATGCCGAATCCGCCCGAGGCGAGCGTGCCGCCGCCGAGCGCGGCAAGCGTCGCATTCACCGCATATGTTCCCGTCAGCCCCGAGATGGCAGCGCCCGTGCCCGCAGTGCCGAACGAAGCCGTCAGCAGGACAGCGGATCCTGCTGCGAGCGAGCCGACCGCGACGCCGCTCATGATGGACTCTGCCATGACGGCATCCTTCACATCAATGTGCTGCATATTCAGATCGTCCCGTGCACGCGCGGAGAGTGCGATGCCGATACTGTGGAAGTCCCCTCTGAGTTCGTCTGCGACCTTTTCCAGATGCTGCAGTTCGTGTGTCAGTATCAGGCAGGTATCCTCGTAGGCCGCTGCGGAGTGTTCCATACGCTCCTTTGCATCCGCGCGTGCGTGCTTGATGCGTTCGTATATCTCCTTGTCATCCTTGCCCGTCTCGTATACCTTCTTGCCCTTTTCTACGAGGGTTGCGCCTATGTCGGTCACACCCCTGCGCAGCTTTTCTGTCAGGTCGGATGTCCATTCTCTCTCCATGCTTACCTGCTCCTTTCGTTCATCTGCTCTAGTATATTCTGTATGTATACGGCATTATCCTGCCTGTGCAGATGCAGATCCCTTTACATTCGTTGGAAGGGTTGCTATAATTAAAAATTAAAAAGAATGAGTCGAAATGGGGGAGACATCTTTGCGTTTGGAGGAGTTTCGCAGTCTGCGTGAAAGCGCGGTCGGGTATATGCAGGAAATCAGGCAGCTGCTGTCAAGAGAAGGAGAGACCTATCAGGAGTATGTCTGCGTGCTGCAGCAGATGGAGCAGAAGCTCTCGTCAGATGCATTCGATGTGTTGATCGTGGGCGAGTTTTCCTCCGGAAAGACGACACTCATCAACGGCATTCTGGGAAAGGCTATGCTGCCGACCCACATCTCTCCGACGACGGCGGTCATCAACATCATCCGGTACAGCGCGCAGGAGTCTGCCCGTCTGATATTCCGTAGCGCACAGGAGCAGATGGTTCCCGTCGATGCGCTCGCCGACTACATCACATCCCTTTCGGAAACGGCAGATGCACGTGCCAGAGAGATCGACCATGTGATCCTCGGATTCCCGTCGCCGTTCTGTCGGAACGGTGTGCGGCTGGTCGACACGCCGGGGCTGAACTCAATGCACGAGGATCACGAGCGCGCTACGATGGAGTATCTGCCGCGCGGCAGTGCCGGTATCATGGCGATCTCTGCGCTGCAGTTCATGTCAAAATCGCAAAGGGAGTATCTGGAATGTTTCCGCTCCTATATGGGAAAAATGTTCTTCCTCATCACCATGGTGGATCAGATGGATGAGGATGATGATTTCGAGGAGAACGAGGACTATTTCCGCGAGACGCTCGCAGAGGTTCTGCAGAGACCGCCGGACGAAATCAAGCTCTACCCTGTCAATGCAAAGGCTGCGGAGGCGGGGGCGTGCGAGGGTTCGGGACTCGCTGCCTTCCTGCGGGACTTCGAGGCATTCCTGACAGCGGATCGGCTGGCGCAGGAGATGCTCTCCATCCCCGTGCAGCGCGTCTCTGACTATGTGCGCCAATATATCGCGCAGAAGCAGCTCGAGATGAATGCGGTATCTGTCCCCTATGCAGAGTTTGAACGCCGCGTGCAGGAGGCTCTGCCGCAGCGCTATGCCATCGAGCAGGAGCAGATCCTCGTCCGTGGGAGAATGTCTGCAGGCGTCCTCTCCTGCAAGAGCCGCATCCTGCATCACATGGAGTATGCCTATCGGGAGCTGGTGCAGGACGCAGCGGAGTTCGTTCAGGCGTATGCGGGGGATATCAAGCAGGATCTGTCCGGAGATCTGCAGAGATTCCTAAAGAAACGTACGGTCGCATTCTCGCAGACGGTAGATACCTATGTGCAGCGGGAATACGCCGCCCTGATGAGCGAGCTGCAGATGGCATCTCTGCAGCTGAACACGATGGTGCAGGACTATCAGAAGGGTCTCGGGATCGAGAATGTGACGGAGCTGAATCTATCAGATCGTGTCATCATCACGAACGACGAGGCGACGCTCGGGGGCATTGGGGTCGCCGGCGTAGTGGCTGCCGTGCTGGCGTCGGTACTGGGACCAATCGGCGTGGTTGCGGCTGTGGCGGCCTCGTTCTTCGGTCTTGATTCCGTGCGTCAGCATATCATCAAGATCGGACGGCGGAATGTGCTGCAGGACATCTCGGCACACGTGCGGCGCGACCTGCTGGCGCATGAGGGGAGCTTCAGACGGCGACTGGCAGATGATCTGGACAGTGCAGACGCGAAGCTCCTGCAGCAGCTCGAGGACAGCTACCAGGAGCCGTTGCGTGCAATCGAGCGCACGTTGACGAGGATTCGCTGCGAGCAGCAGGAGGCAGAGCAGGATGCAGCGTGGCGCCGTAGCGCGTTGGCAGCAGACCTGTCCTGTGCCAAGCAGCTTGCCGAGCGGCTCGTCCATGTGACGAGGGGGGTTGCAGCCGATGGAGGGCGATGAGATGGACGGATACCGGCAGCAGAAAAGACTGCTCTTGGCGCAGGGACAGGAAATGCAGCGCATGGCGGAGCAGCTTGCAGACGAGCAGGTGAAGGAGAACCTGCATACACTCATCCACACGCTGGAGAGCGAGCAGTTCTTTGTCACCGTGGTCGGTGAATTCAGCCGCGGCAAGAGCACGCTCATGAATGCGCTGCTCGGGGAGAACATCCTGCCCACTGCCATCCGTCCGACGACGGCAGTGCTGACCTTCATCCACCATGAGGACGGGAAGACGGCGCGAATTCATGACAGACAGGGACGATGCAGGGAGATTCCGTGGGACAGGAAGGCGTTCAAGGAGTTCACTGCGCTGCGCGATGTCGATGCCGGAGAGATCCGCTGCATGGAGCTGGGCGTTCCGCTTGCCGATATCCCGGAGGACATCATACTCGTGGATACGCCGGGGGTCAACGATGTCTCCGAGCAGCGCATGGATGTCACCTATGAGTACATCCCTGTCTCGGATGCCGTCATATTCGTTCTCAGTGCGAAACAGCCGTTGACACAGAGCGAGTGGCAGTTTTTGCAGGACTTCGTTGCAGAGAGTGCGATCCGGCATTTCTTCTTCGTGCTGAACTTCAAGGATGCCGTCGACGCGCGCGAGCTGTCCGAGGCTGTGGCGGATGTCAGGAGGCGGCTTTCGCACCTGATGCCGGAGGAGGAGATCCGGATTTTCCCGATCTCTGCAAAGGAAGCGCTTGCGGCAAAGGAAGAGGGCGATGCGCCGCGTCTGGACGCCTCGGGATACACGGCATGGTTCCAGGCATTCCGCACCTTCCTGCAAGGCGATGCGCGGCACGAGAAGAAGCTCGCACGATACAGGGAACACCTCGGGGGACTCCGGCAGATGCTGCTGGAACACGTCTCTCTGCGGGAGCAGGAGGCGCAGCTGGACCGCGCGGAGCGCATTGCCGTCGGGGAGGGGCTGCAGACGGAGAAGGAGCTTGCCGAGCGCCGCTTCGGCGAGATCCGCGTACGGCTGGAGAAGCTGCCCGCGCAGTGGGCGCAGGAGGTGCAGCGCCTGATCCAGGATGCAGGTGAGGACTTCATACAGGAACATCGCATCATGATCAACGCCGCCGAGCGGGAAAAGGACATCGTGCGCTATGCGGAGGAGGTGCTACCGCTCGCGCTTCAGCGGCACTGGAAGCAGTGGCTCGAATATCGGCAGGAGAAGCTCCTGCATCGTGTGAATGGAGACCTGCAGGCACTCGCACAGGAGTACTGTGATGCGTTTTCGGAGCGGCAGATCTTCTTCGACCTCTGCAAGCGCGCACAGGTGACGCCGCCGAGGCCACAGTCGGTGCAGATCGACGGCAAGGAGCAGATCGAGAGAGTGCAGCTCATCGGGCAGGTGGGGACTGCGGCGGTGATCGGCGGCATGGCGTTCGTCTCCGGCTTCGCACTGGCAGCGATACCACTGGTCGCCTTCGGCGGCAACAATCTCGGATCCTTCGTCACGCAGAAGTTCTATGTGGATGAGAAGCTGCGCGAACAGAGAGACTATCTGAAGGAGCAGCTGCCGCGACTCCTTGAAGATACGGCACAGATGATCGAGCAGGCGCTCCTGCAGGAGTTCCGTCAGAGTGCTGAAAAACTCTCTGCCACGCTGCGCCGTGACTTCGATCTCATGTGGCTTGCGATGGAGCAGCGGATCCGTGAAGACAGGGCGTCGCTGCAACGGGCAGATGCTGCGTATCAGACCGATCTGCGCGCCCTCGCCGATTGCAGATCGAACCTCCTGCTGCTCGGGGAGTGAGCGGGACGATGTGGTGGATTGCAGCCCTTGCGGCTCTCCTTGCTGCGGGGGTATGCCTGCATTATGCGGTGAGACGGTGGATCCGGCGCAGGAATCGTCTCCGCGAGGAGCGGTACTGGTGTGCGCTGGCAGAGGCGATGCAGGAACTGGCGGGGCAGGACTCCCCGCTCGAGGAAGTCAGGGCGGTGCAGGCACGGCAGAGGGATCTGGAGGAGCTTCGGGCGGCGGGCTCCGGAAAGATGATCCTCATGCTGCTCGGGGAATTTTCCTCGGGCAAGTCCTCCTTCATCAACGCACTGCTCGGCGAGGACGTGCTCACGACGAAGATCCGTCCCACGACAGCGGCGGTCACGATCCTCTCCTATACTGAGGAGGATGAGTATGCCGTCATCCACGATGCAGAGGAAGGGCGTACGCGGACGCTCAAGCTGGATGAAGACCGTCGGAACATCCAGTATCTGACGGCGATGACGAAGGATAAGGAGAACGCGGAGGCGCTACAGAAGATTGCATATGTCGAGCTGTTCCTGCACTGCGGCATACTCAGAGATTTGGACATCATCGATACGCCGGGATTCAACTCCGGCTATGAATGGCACTCCATCGCGACGCGAAAGTTCCTGCAGAAGGCGGATGTCGTCCTCTGGATGTTCCACGCCGCAAAGGCGGGGACGCGTACGGAGTACGAGCTGCTGCAGGAAACTGGAACCCGGCACAAGATTGCCATCGTCAACCAGGTCGACCGCATCCCTGCAAAGGAGCGTGCAGATGCCTATGCACATATCCGCGATGAGATACCGACAGAACTGTTCGATCAGATCTTCTTCGTCTCCTCGAAAAAGCCGAAGGACGCAGCGCCCTCGGAGGAGTATCGGAGGATTGCCGAGATCCGACGATACCTTATGACAGACCTTGCCGCGCAGAAGGAGCGGTACATCGCCGACCGCAAGGGCGGATTCTTCCGAGAGCTTCTGACTGCCGCAGACAGGGCGAGGGAACGGCTTCTCGCGGGGCATCAGGGACTGGATGCAGAGATGCAGACGCTCCTGCAGCAGATCAACGACGCCGAGAGACACCGTGTGGCACTTGTTCAGGCAGTGGAGGCGTTCGGGGAGTACAGGCAGGATGCAGTGCGGGCGGCTCTGAACGTGCAGTCCTACCTGCTGCCTGCCTTCTGCCCGCATGGAGTCAGGGCGACGGCAGAGAAGCTGGGGGCGGAGTCCTGCCGTATCGCTCAGATGCGCGGGGAATGTACGCGCATGGCAGAGGAAGAAAGAGCTTTGCATACGGTGTATGAGGAAAGTGTAGCAGCCTATGAGCCGCTCCGAAGGGCGTATGACGACAGCCCGATCAGCAATATCGCCGATCGGTTCTGGAACGCCGTAGCGAACAAGAACTTCACCGAGGCGAAGGACAATCTGGATCGTGCGCAGCGGGAGATGGAAAGCGCCGAGAGATCGTGGGAGAAGGCGAACAGGGAATACGGAGATCTCAGCCGTCTCCTCCGACGTGAGAAAGAGACATTTCATGCAGCCTGCCAACAGTTCGTCCGCACGTCTGTGAGCAGTCAGCTCGCGCGTCAGGAGAGAAGGGCGCAGGAGTTGCAGGTGGAGCGGGCAGCCTTGCAGAAGGTGTATCAGGAGAAGAACAGTGCGTACCAGCAAGGTATGTTCTTCCTCCACTATACCGCTGCTCTGGCAGATGCCCTGCATCATCTGCTGAGGATCTATCCTGCGCGGTAGCGCGGGATGGATGTCCTGCCCGCCCCGTTGCTTTCAAGGAATCGTTGATGTATATGCAAGGAGGTTGATACCATGTTTACAGGAGCAGAGGATCATGGGAGCGGGTCGCACACAGGCGGCAACGCTTATCTGCCGGGGATGTCGAACCACGGCTTCGGTGCATCGGCAATCGGACACGCCGATGCGTCCTATGCCGGACATCTGAGCCATGCAGGGCACGGACTGGTGCATACGGGCACCGACATTATCGGTCATGCCGCCTCAGGCGCGTCCCATGTCGGACACGTCGTATCCGGGGTCGGTCATGCCGTCGGTCATGCCGCCGCCAGTGTCGGGCATGCCCATGGCGCACATAGCACGCATGGCGGGCATGGATCGGGCAAGCACTAGGGAATTACAAGAGCCGCAATAGGAGCTGTTATACGAAGTTGTAATGATTTGACCCCTAAAAGTTAGGCTTATAGGATCTAACTTTTGGGGTCACTACATCGGGCAATGTGCTCTCCGTCATGCTTGTTGCAGCGGTTGCGGGACTTGGGCTTGCCTTTGCGCCGAAGACGGAGAATCGTGAGATGGTGCTGAAGGGCATCCACGGCTTGCAGGAACTCCTCTTCACGCTCATCCGCAGACTGATCGTCGTTCTTCCCATCGGCATTCTCGCCTTTGCCGCGCAGCTTGCGGCGCAGATTGAGGCGGGGCTCATCATCGGCTCGCTCGGTGTCTATACCGCCGTCGTCATCGGCGGGAACCTGATTCAGTTCTTTGTCGTCATTCCGTTCTTCCTCGCCGTGCGCGGGCTGAATCCCGTGCGCGTCTTCCGTCAGATGGCACCCGTCGTCGCCGTCGCACTCTTTACGAAGAGCTCTGCGGGGGCGCTGCTCGTGCCGCTCGCCTCGGCGGAGCAGCGGCTTGGCGCACATCCGTCCGTTGCACGCTTCGTCCTGCCCATCTGCACGACAATCAATATGAACGGCTGTGCCGCGTTCATCCTCGTGACATCGCTCTACGTCCTGCAGAATGCGGGGATGGAGCTGACGCTGGGGACATTCGTCCGAACCTGCCGCAGAGGAGATTCCTTGTGAAAATACATGCGTTTGTAGACGCGGAAAACATAGACGAGCGGCTTTTTAACAAGGGCTGCAGCGAACTCCGAAAAGAGCATGAACTGTTTCAGATTGACGTATTCGGCAAGGCGATGCCTACATGGGCGAGCGCGTATAACTATATCCCGTGCTTCTTTGGGAAGAACAGTGCCGACACCTTTATGACGGCGGCAATCGTACGCGCCGTGTATGAGGAGCCGCAGACAGACATCTTTGCGATCTTTTCGCATGATCGGGATTTCCTCCCCGCCATCAAGGTGATTACGGACAATCGGCGGCGCGCGATGATTGTGACCGAGCGTGGGATGAAGGAGTCTCATCTGAAGCACATTGCCGTCGATATGAACTATCTCGATAATATTGAGCTTGATCTCCTGAAAAAGAAAACGCCGGTTCAACCCCCTTTGACGGAAAATGAACGCAAGCGTTTGGAAAAGTATGAACTCACGACGTGTTTTTTGAAAACGCAGCAGGGAATCGTCGAAGTTCCCTTTGCAAACGGCATGGAGCTGATTCTCTTCGCCCGTATCATTCCTCTTGCACAAGTGCGCAGCGGCTATCCAAAGAGCAAACGGTTGCGGGATATCCTCGTGGAGAGTCATCTAAAGGTATTAAACGACAAGGTCTATATCGATACAGATCATCTATGAAAAGCCTCTGAATAATTTCGTTCAGAGGCTTTTCAGCGTTTTCGCCTATAATGCGCCATAGAATCGGAAGTTCATAAGGAATGTTTTTTGACAAAGGAGATGTGGATGATGTTCAGCTATGGAAAACAGATTGCGGGTATTGCGCTTGGTGTCAGCCTTCTCGGCTCTGCGGCGGCAGAGGCTGCTGTGCCGCAGGATGCGCTCGTTGTCGGCGGTATCGAATACGGAGCATCGGAGTCCTATGTCCGCAGCGTCTACGGTGCGCCGCGCGAGGTAGAGACGAAGTTCGACTCGATTTATGCAGGCGGTCAATGCGTCGAGTGGGAATACGGCAGCGACTTCGATATCGTCTTTGTCAATGATATGGTGCGCCGCGTAGAGATTGGTGCGCGCAACGGTATTCAGACGAAGGATGGTATCGCCGTTGGTTCCAATGTGAATGCGCTCGTTGCCGCATATGGTCAGCCGGATGCCATCCGCGGCGATAAGTACATCTACTATGCGGATGGGGATGCATCAACCGGATTTAGCTTCGAGATTGAGAATGGCCGCGTCGATGAGATCGATATGGGGGTCATCCGTTAATTTTTGGGGCATTTGAGGCGCAGGTTCACGATCTGAGCCGTCATCAGAGGGAATGATTTTGGGGGAGAGAATCATTGAATACACGGATGTGTGCAGCCTTTGTTGGGATTGCAGTCCTTGCAGGAGTGGCGGCAAGCCTTGCGGTGGATGCGTACCGCTCTGCGGTGACAGCGCCGCCCGGCGTGGACGGGGGGAAGCGCGTCACGATTGCGCGGGACTCTGTTGAGCAGACGCTCTCGGCGGATGATGCGGTCAAGCGCGAGGCGGAGGCTTTGCGTCAGCACCGCGCGGAAGAGCAGAATTCGGCGGCGCGCATTGTCCGCGAAGCGCTCGTGCTCGGCGACATTGCCTACGGTGCAACGGAGGCAGACGTGCGCGCGCGCTACGGCGCGCCCTATGAGACGGAGTCGGAGCGCTCCACGCGCTACGCCGGCAAACAGGTCGTCGAATACGAGTATGCGGATAGCCTGTCGCTCGATTTCGTGGACGGTCTCGTCCGCCTCGTCAAAATATCGGAGCGCAGTTCCCTCACATCAGGGAAGGGCGTCCGCATCGGGACGCCCGTGGAGGAACTGCGCCGCGTGTATGGCGAGCCGAGCATGATCTACGGAGAGGATTATATCTACTTCTCCGAGGAGGATCCGACCATCGGCTTTGCCTTTGAGATCGCACATGGTCGCGTCGAGGAGATCAAGATGGGGGATCTGGGACTCTGATCAGCATGATAGATATGATAATATTTTTGAGGACGGAGGGAAATCGTCCTCTTTTTTATTGACAATATAATCGTTATATCGTAATATATGAATATAGCGATTGCATTGAAGGAGATGGTGTTGTGAGCAAATATATCATTGTGGGCGGTGTTGCCGGCGGAGCAACGGCCGCCGCGCGTCTGCGGCGTCTGGATGAGACAGCGGAGATCATTCTGTTTGAGCGTGGGGAGGACATCTCCTTTGCAAACTGTGGGCTTCCGTACTATGTGGGCGATGTCATCGCTGAACGGGGGGACTTGCTCCTCCAAACTCCTGAGAAGTTCCGTGGGATGTATAACGTCGATGTGCGTGTATGCAGTGAAGTCACGCGTGTGAATACGGAAAATCGTACCGTAGAAGTGCGCTCTGTGGCCGGCGTATATACGGAAAGTTATGATGCGTTGCTGCTCTCGCCGGGGGCAAAGCCGCTGCGTCCGCCAATCCCCGGCATCAATCATCCGCGTATTGCGACGCTACGCAGTGTGCAGGATGCGGATCGCATTCGTTCCCTCGTCGGTACGGGCGGCAGCGTTGTTGTGGTCGGCGGCGGCTTCATCGGCGTAGAGCTTGCGGAAAATCTGCGTGAGCGAGGGCTGTCTGTTACTCTGGTCGAGGCGATGCCGCATATCCTTCCGATCTTTGACACAGATATGATTTCTCTGCTTGAGGTCGAGCTGCGTAGGCACGGCGTAGAGCTTGCGCTTGGGGATGGAGTTGCCGGATTTGAGGAGCAGGAGGATGGTGGGATCTGCGTACGTCTTTCCAGTGGACGTACGGTACATGGGGATTTCGTCGCGCTTGCGATCGGCGTGCGTCCCGACACCGCGTTCCTCGACGGGAGCGGCATTGCGCTCGGGGAGCGCGGGCACATTCTTGTCAATGAATATATGCAGACCAATATCCCTCATGTCTATGCTGTTGGGGATGCGGTGCTGACCCGCTCCGCACAGACGGGAAAAGCGACGGCACTCCCGCTCGCAGGTCCTGCGAATCGGCAGGCACGTCTGGCCGCAGATCGTATGGCAGGGGAGGTGCGTGCCTATCGCGGTGTAGTTGGAACTGCCGCGCTCAAGGTATTTGGTCTTACGGCAGCGGCAACGGGGCAGAACGAGCGAGCCCTCCAGTCAGCAGGGATGGTGTACGGAAAGGATTATCGCTTTACGGTGATTTTCCCACGCCATCATGTGGCCTATTATCCGGGGGCAAAGGAGCTTGCACTCAAGCTGATTTTCCGTCTTTCGGACGGTGTTGTACTGGGGGCGCAGGCAATCGGTGCAGAGGGCGTGGACAAGCGCATCGATGTTCTTGCCTCTGCCATCGGGCGGTCGCTCACGGTTGCGGATTTGGAAGAGTTTGAGCTGTCCTATGCACCGCCGTATTCCGCAGCGAAAGATCCCGTGAATATGGCCGGCTATGCAGCAGAAAATATTCTGCTGGGCAGGAGTATTCCGCTTCTCCCGCACGAGCTTTCGGCGGAACTTGCGGCAGGGGCAAGGCTCATCGACGTTCGCCCGCCGGAGGAATATCATGCGGGCGAGATTGCAGGAGCGCAGCGCATTCCGTTGCCTCGGCTGCGTGAGCGTCTGCATGAATTCGACCCGCAGGTACCGATCGTCGTCTGCTGCAAGATGGGGCTGCGCGGCTATCTTGCAGAGCAGATTTTGCGGGCGCATGGTCTCACTGTAAAGAATCTGGTCGGCGGCTATACCTACATGAAGATGCAGCATGAGGAGAGAAATTAAGATGGTAATTGAGGATCAGGAGCGTCTTGAGGAGGCCGCAGATTTCTTGCGGGCATTGGCGCATCCCGTACGGCTCTGTATTGTGCGGCGGCTTCTGCGTGAGGGGAGCTGTAATGTCTCCTATATGCAGGATTGTCTGGATGCACCGCAGTCCACCGTGTCGCAGCATCTGAGCAAGCTGCGCCAAGCGGGGCTGATCCGTGGAGAACGCAGCGGGCTCGAGGTTGCTTATCAGTTGAAGGATGAACGTGTTGCAAAGATCTTGCGTGCCCTGCTCTGTGGGGCAGACGAGGAGGGGGCGCCTCATGGGGACGAGGAAGCGGCCACTCCCTGTTGTTGAACGCGGAAGCTGCGTTGCCTGTGGAACGTGTCAGAGTGTGTGCCCACGTGGAGCAATCTCCGTTAGGCGCGGGCTCTATGCGGTGGTCGATCCTGCACGCTGCGTCGGCTGCGGTATGTGCAGTCGTGAGTGTCCGGCGGAGATCATACGAATGGAGGTGTGCACATGAGGACGAGGGGCAAGCGATGGTATCAATATTTTTGGATCTTCTCCATCGTGTATTTCTCACTGGGCTTTGTCAATATTCTGTTCGCATGGCTCGGTATGATCTGCTTTCTCACACCGCTCGCCTTTGCTTTGGTGGCGGGAAACAAGGATTACTGCAATCACTACTGTGATCGTGGACAGCTCTTTCAGCTGCTCGGCAGCCGTCTGCATCTTTCCGCACGAAATGAACTGCCAATGTGGCTGCGCAGTCGGCGCTTCCGCTATGGATTCTTGGCGTTCTTTCTGACCATGTTTGCCAATGTGATGGTTGTAAGCTATCATGCGGCGATAGGTGCTCCTCTGCGGGAGACGGTGACACTGTTCTGGCTGTTTGATGTGCCGTGGGGATGGGCATATGGCGGGGGCGGCGCGCCGTGGTTCGCGCAGTTCGCATTCGGCTTTTACAGTCTCATGCTGACCTCGGCGATCATCGGCATTTTGATGATGCTGCGCTATCGTCCGCGTGCATGGTGTGTCGTCTGTCCTATGGGAACGATGACACAGGCGATCTGTCGCGCCAAAGCGCCGCAGGAGGCGCACGGTGATCGTCAGACGAAGGGGATACAGGAGATTTGTGATAACTGCTGATCGCTATACGAGAAAAGAGCTGTCAAACGAAAAACGGGTTCCCGTTTCGTTTGGCAGTTCTTTTTGCGTAGAAAAAACGCCGAGAGCGCATAATTATTGACGCTATCGGCATTTTCTGATATAACTTAGTGTATGCTGCGCGCGGCGAAGAGCGGCGTTGGCGTATATTTTTCGATGAGGAGTGACGACGATGAAGCTGGTTGTGACGATTGTCGGGCGGGATCAGGTCGGTATTGTGGCAATGGTGAGCGGGATTCTTGCGGAGCAGCGCGTGAATATCATGAATGTGAACCAGAATATTATGGATGGTT
Organism: Selenomonas sp. oral taxon 126; assembly: GCF_001683335.1. Taxonomy (GTDB): domain Bacteria; phylum Bacillota; class Negativicutes; order Selenomonadales; family Selenomonadaceae; genus Centipeda. Next base: position 2,550,596 of record NZ_CP016201.1, on the reverse strand, counting down.
TCTTCAACATGGTCATGATTGCAGAGATGCCTGATGATGCCGATATTCGCTTGAAGGATTTGCAGGAACTCCTGCGGAAAAAGGGCGAGGAGCGCGGTCTCCAGATCAAACTCCAGCATCAGGACATCTTTCAGGTCATGCACAGTGTGTGAGCGAGGAGCAGCAGAGTGATTACATTTGAGGACATCCGCGAAACAAATCGGATGATTACGGAGAACCGTCTCGATGTGCGCACAATCACGATGGGAATCTCCCTGCGTGACTGTGCACATCCGAACATCGACAAGTTCTGCCAGAATGTCTACGAGAAGATTACGCGCTCGGCGGAGTATCTCGTGCGTACGGGCGAGGACATTGAGACGGAGTACGGCATCCCCATCATCAACAAGCGCATTTCTGTCACGCCGATTGCGATTGCGGCGGACGCGTGTCAGACGGACTCCTTCGTACCCGTCGCAGAGGCACTTGACCGTGCAGCGAAGGCGGTCGGCGTCAACTTCATCGGAGGCTTTTCCGCGCTCGTCGAAAAGGGGATGACACACGGCGACCGCGTGCTCATCGACTCGATTCCGCAGGCGATGGCGGCGACGGATATCGTCTGCTCCTCGGTGAACATCGGTTCGACGAAGGCGGGCATCAATATGGATGCCGTGCGTGAGATGGGCGAGACAATCAAGCGTACGGCGGAGCTGACGCGCGAGCAGGAGGCAATCGGCTGCGCGAAGATTGTCGTGTTCTGCAATGCGCCGGGAGACAATCCGTTCATGGCGGGCGCGTTCCACGGCGTTGCCGAGGGCGACCGCGTCATCAATGTCGGGGTCAGCGGCCCCGGCGTCGTGAAGCACGCGCTTGAGGATCTCAAGGGCGCGGACTTCACGGAGATTGCGGAGACGATCAAGCGCACGGCGTTCAAGATCACACGCGTGGGTCAGCTCGTTGCACGCGAGGCGGCGCGCCGCCTTGGCGTGCCGTTCGGCATCATTGATCTCTCGCTTGCGCCGACCTCGGAGGTCGGCGACAGTGTGGCGCGCATTCTCGAGGAAATGGGGCTTGAGGCGTGCGGCGCGCCCGGCACGACGGCAGCACTTGCGCTCCTCAACGACGCGGTCAAGAAGGGCGGACTTATGGCGAGCTCCCATGTCGGCGGGCTCTCGGGCGCGTTTATCCCCGTCAGCGAGGATGAGGGCATGATCGATGCCGTACAGCGCGGCAGCCTCTCGATCGAGAAGCTCGAGGCGATGACCTGCGTCTGCTCGGTCGGCCTTGATATGATTGCGATTGAGGGCGATACGCCCGCCGCCACGATTGCGGCAATCATTGCGGATGAGGCGGCGATCGGCATGGTGAACAACAAGACGACGGCGGTGCGTGTCATTCCCGTTCCGGGCAAGAAGGTCGGCGAGGGCGTATCGTTTGGCGGGCTCCTCGGCTATTCGCCGATTGTGCCCGTGCGCAGCGGATTCAGTTCGGCAGCCTTCATTGCGCGCGGCGGACGGATTCCGGCGCCGACGAGGTCGCTGACGAACTGATATGAGAGTAACGAAAGCCATCAAGGCGGAGCAGCTCCACATCCTCCGCACTCTCTATCCCAATGCAAAGCCTGCGCTGGAATTCAAGACGCCGTTCGAACTCCTCATTGCGGTGATTCTCTCAGCGCAGTGTACGGATGTGCGCGTGAATATCGTGACGAGCAGACTCTTCCCGCGTGCGAATACGCCGGAGGCAATTGCCGCGCTTGGGCAGGAACAGCTCGAGGCAGCGATTCACGACTGCGGATTCTTCCGCATGAAGGCGAAACACATTTTGGAGACCTGTGACATCCTCCTGCAGGAGTACGGCGGCGAGGTTCCGGCAGACTTTGAGGCGTTGCAGCGTCTCCCGGGCGTCGGACGCAAGACGGCAAATGTCGTGATGAGCGTCGCCTTCCACGCACCCGCGATTGCCGTCGACACCCATGTCTTTCGTGTGGCGAACCGTCTGCGGCTTGCCGTCGGCAAGACGCCGCTCGAGGTGGAGAAGGGGCTGCAAAAGGCAATCCCGCGTGAGGATTGGAGCGATGCGCATCACTGGCTGATCCTGCACGGACGTCAGCGCTGCAAGGCGCGCAAGCCGCTCTGCGGGGAGTGCCCGCTCGCACTGGTCTGTCCGAGTGCCATTTAACTGCATTGGAGAAGGGAGCGTGAGGGCATGATTTACCGAAAGGCACGGTTTGATGATATTGAGTCCATCTACGGACTCGTGCATATCTATGCAGTACAGGGAGAGATGCTCCCGCGCTCGCGCAATACGCTCTATGAGAACCTCCGCGATATGGTTGTGGCGGAGGAAGACGACACTGTCGTCGGTGTCGGTGCGCTGCACATCATGTGGGATCGGCTCGCCGAGGTGCGCATGATGGCGATTGCGCCCGAGCATACGCGGCAGGGGATCGGTGCGGAGATTGTGCGCCGCCTGCTCGCAGAGGGGGATGCGCTCGGCATCGAGAAGGTGTTTACGCTGACCTATAAGCCCGACTTTTTCCGCAAGCTCGGCTTCATCCGCATCAGCCGGGAGGAACTGCCGCAGAAGGTTTGGAAAGAGTGCATTGACTGCCCGAAGTATCCGAACTGTGACGAAATTGCTATGATCAAGGTATGATGGAGGCGCATTATGATAGTTGTTATGAATCCAAGAGCCACACAGGCGAATATCGATCAGGTCACGGCGAAGATTGAACAGGCAGGGCTTCGCACACATCTGTCGAAGGGCGAGGATCGCTTCATCATCGGCGTGATTGGCGATAAGAAGATCATTGCGGGGCTTGAGATGAATATGATGGAAGGCGTTGAGAAAACAGTTCGTATTACGGAGAAATACAAGCTCGTCAGCCGCGACTTCCATCCTGCCAACACGATTGTGGATGTGGCGGGCTTCCCCGTCGGCGGTGAGCAGCTTGCCATTATGGCGGGGCCCTGCTCGGTCGAGAGCTATGACCAGCTCTATGATGTTGCGGTCAAAGTGAAGGCGGCCGGTGCTCAATTCCTGCGCGGCGGTGCATTCAAACCGCGTACGAGTCCCTATGACTTTCAGGGACTCGGACTGGAGGGGCTGAAGATTCTCCGCGATGTGGCGGACAAGACCGGGCTGCGCGTTGTGACCGAGGTCGTGGACAAGGACGACATTGAACTCGTTGCCGAATATGCCGATCTGCTGCAGGTCGGGGCGCGCAATATGCAGAATTTCCAGATGCTCAAGGCGCTCGGCAGGACGCAGACGCCTGTGCTCTTCAAGCGCGGGCTGTCCGCAACGATCAGCGAGTGGCTGAATGCGGCCGAGTACATTGCTGCGGGCGGGAACGGGAACATCATCTTCTGCGAGCGCGGCATCCGCACCTACGAGACCTATACACGCAATACGATGGATCTTAACGCCGTGGCGGCGCTCAAGGAGCTCACACATTTTCCCGTCATTGCCGATCCGAGTCATGGGACGGGGCGCTGGCAGATGGTGCGCCCGCTCGCGCGCGCCTCTGTGGCGGTCGGTGCGGACGGTCTCATCATCGAGGTGCACTGCCATCCCGAGCGCGCGCTTTCGGACGGTGATCAGAGCCTCATCCCGCAGAAGTTTGAGCTGCTGATGGATGAGGTGCGCCAGATTGCCCCGGCGGTCGGGCGGCGCGCATGAAGCGGACAAAGCTCGCCATCATCGGCGTCGGTCTCATTGGCGGCTCGCTCGGACTCGCGCTCAAGGATGCACTTGGTGATGCCATCTATATCACGGGACTCTGCCGTACGGAGGCATCCATGCGTGCGGCGATGGCATGCGGCGCGGTAGACGTTGCCTCATCCGATCTCGAAGCTGTGGTGGGGGATGCGGATATTGTCTATCTCAGTCCGCCCGTCCTGCAGATTGTGCCGATGGTCGAGCGCATCCTGCCCTATCTGAAAGCGGGCGCAATCCTCACCGACGCGGGCAGTACGAAGGGCTATATCTACGAGGCACTGCACAGGATTCTGCCCCCGTATGTGTACTATGTGCCGGGGCATCCCATGACGGGGCGCGAGAAGAGCGGCGTCGAGGCAGCAACGAAGGATCTTTTTGCAGGCAAGGCGTACGTCATCATCGACGACGAGACGGTGCCGCAGGAGGTCAAGGAGCGATTGATGGCGCTCCTGAGGCATACGCGCGCGAACTTCACGACGCTTGATCTCGCACAGCATGACCGCTGCGCCGCAGTCATCAGCCATGTGCCGCATCTTGCGGCGGCGGCGCTCGTCACACTGCTGAACCGTAGCGGCGACGATCTGGACTCCTGTCTGAAGCTCATCGGCGGCGGCTTCAAGGACACCACGCGCATTGCGTCGTCTAATGCGGATATGTGGGCGGACATCTGCATGACGAACGGCGTGCCGATTGCGGACTCTCTGCGTGAGCTGCAGGCAATCCTCGGCGAGGTCATCACAGCGGTTGAGCGCGGGGATCGGCAGGCGGTGCACGATTATTTTGCTGCATCGAAGGAGCGCCGTGACGGCATTCTGCACGATGCAGAACAAAAATTTGATACGAATTGATGTTTTTTTTCAAAACCCTCTTTTTTTTAGAACGTACATATGCTATGATATAAAGGACTATATGTGTACGAACGAACCTGTCAGGGGGGTATTACCGTGAAGAAAACCAGAATCTCCACACGGCGTCAATCCGAGATCTTGCAGTATATTAAGGATTTCTTGGTCGAGAAGGGGTATCCGCCCTCGGTGCGTGAGAGTCGGACTGAAGTCCAGTTCGACCGTACATCGCTATCTCGCCATGCTCGAGGAGAACGGCGCGATTCGACGCGATGCGACGAAGCCGCGTGCGATCGACATCATGGGTGAGAATCCGTGGGGGCGCACGCTCCCTGTACCGCTTGTCGGAACAGTGACCGCGGGCGAGCCGATTCTCGCGGAGCAGAACGTCGAGGAGGTCTTCTCCTTCCCGCGCGCGCTGCTTGGAACCTCGGAGGATGTCTTTATGCTGCGCATACAGGGCGACAGCATGATCAACGTCGGCATCTTCGACGGGGACTTCGTGCTCGTGCGCCAGCAGCCGACGGCGAACAACGGGGATATTGTCGTGGCGCTGATCGATGGCGAGTCGGCGACGGTGAAGCGTTTCTTCCGCGAAAAGACCTGCATACGCCTGCAGCCGGAGAACGACTCGATGGAGCCGTTCTACGAGACGGATGTGCAGATTCTCGGCAAGGTCATCGGACTCTATCGCCATATTTGATGGACATTTCGGGAGCGTTGTGTGAAAAGCACGGCGCTCTCTTTTCATTTCCATGGAAGAATGTTATAATAACTCTGTTTTTCTCTTGTGGAGATTTTGTATGGCAAAGGGCGAATTACGCAGCGGATATACAACGGGAGCATGCGCGGCGGCGGGCGTCAAGGCAGCGTTCCTCTATATGGCGGGGGCGGACTGGCACGAGGTCAGTCTGACGGCATTGGACGGCACACCTCTGACGATTCCCGTGAAGGATGTTGTCAAGACGGTGGAGGGGATTCGCGCCGAGGTCGTGAAGTTCTCGGGGGATGACCCCGATATCACGAACGGCGTCTCTGTGTTCACAACGCTTACGCTTCTCGATGAAACGGATGATATTGAATTCCGCGCGGGCGAGGGCGTAGGTACGGTGACGAAACGCGGCATGAGTCTCCCCGTCGGTGAGCCGTCGATCAATATGGGACCACGGAACCTGATCCGCAACGTTGTGGAGGAGATGACAGGGAGTGCCGATGTCGGCGCGCGCGTGACGATCTCCATCCCTGCGGGTGTGGAGCTGGCGAAGAAAACGCTCAATCCCGTGCTCGGCATTGAGGGCGGGATCTCCGTGATCGGGACGACGGGCGTGCTCCGTCCGATGTCGGAGGAGGCGTTTAAGGACTCCCTTGTGCCGCAGATTGACGTAGCGCTTGCCGCAGGCGAGCCGGTGCTTGTCTTTGTCCCCGGCAAGATCGGAGAACGCATTGCGCTCTCTCTCGGTGTCTCACAGTCGGCGCTGATCGAGACGAGTAATTTCATCGGCTTTATGCTGGATCGTGCGGCGGAGCGCGGCGCGGAGAAAATCCTCATCCTCGGGCATACGGGCAAGCTCGTAAAGATGGCAGCGGGCGTATTCCACACGCACAACCGCGTTGCGGATGCGCGCCTTGAGACGCTTGCCGCCTATGCGGCGGCGGAGGGGCTGGCGCAGGAGGCGGTGCGCGCCGTGCTTGCGTCGAATACGACGGAGGACGCGATGGAGGTCATTGCTGCGGCAGGGCTTGCGGAGCGTGTCTGTGCCGTCATCGCCGAGCGCGTGCACGTCCGCGCGGAGCGCTATCTCTTCGGCAAGGTTCAGGTCGGCGCGCTGATGGTGAACTTTGCAGGGGATATTCTCGGCGCGGATGCGCGGGCGCTTTCCTTTGCCCGTGACTATGGATGGAGACTGAACCGTGAGTCATAAAATTATTGTTGTCGGCATCGGCCCCGGCGATCCTGCGTATTTGTTGCCAAAAGCACAGAAAACAATCGAAAATGCGCGTATCCTTGTCGGGGGGAAACGCGCGCTTGCAGATTTTTCCCACAGCGGGGCGCGCGAGTGCGCCATCGGTGCGGATATTCCGGGCGTGCTTTCCTTTATACGCGATGCGCTCGCAGAGGATGATGTTGTCGTCATGGTTTCGGGCGATCCCGGCTACTATTCGCTGCTCGACGCACTGCGGCGCAGCTTTCCCATTGGGCAGATCGAGGTCATCCCGGGGATCAGCTCCCTGCAGATGGCGTTTGCGCGGCTGGCGTTGCCGTGGCACTCTGCGCGGCTTCTCAGCTTTCACGGGCGTGAACCGCATGAGACAGAGCTTCTCCGCACGGATGGTGCTGTGCTCGGCATGCTGACGGATGGGCGGAACAACTCGCAGACCATTGCCGCGCGCCTCATGGCGCACGGATGGAGCAGCGATGACACAATGTATGTTTGCACGCGGCTTTCGTATGCAGATGAGCAGATCACAGAAATGACGATAGGTCAGGCGGCGGACACGGACGGCATCGGGCACGGTGTCATCATTGTCTGCGCGCATGAGGAGAAATATTGATGAATCTTGGAATCAAGGACGAGGCGTTTGTGCGCGGCAAGGTGCCGATGACGAAGGAGGAAATTCGCATCCTCACGCTGGTCAAGGCGCAGATTGCGCCCGATGCCGTCGTCTATGACATCGGTGCGGGCACGGGCTCACTCTCAATCGAGGCGGCACGGCTTGCACCTGCGGGGCATGTGTACGCGATAGAAAAGAATCCCGAGGGGATTGGTCTGATTGCGGAGAATGCAAAGAAATTCTCCGTTGAGAATATCACCGTTGTGGAGGGGGCAGCCCCCGACGCACTGGCGGGTCTGCCAACGTTGGATGTGGCTCTGATTGGCGGCAGCGGCCGACGCCTCGCGGATATTCTGGATATCATCGGGGAGCGGCTGCGCCCCAACGGGCGCATTGTGGCGAATGCGATTACAATTCAGACGGTCGCTGCCTGTCTGGACTATTTCCACGCACACGCAGACCTCTATACCTACGAGGCGATACAGGTGCAGATCAGCAGACTCGAGCGCGTCGGCCCGTACGATATGGCAAAGGCGCTCAATCCCATCTATATCATCACAGCTCAGAGAAAGTGAGGAAGAAATATGATCCATATTGTCGGTGCGGGTCCCGGTGATCCCGAACTCATCACGGTAAAGGGCGTGCGCTATCTCGCAGAGGCGGATGTCGTCATCTATGCGGGCTCGCTTGTCAATCCTGCCCTCCTTGACTACTGCAAGGACGGGGCGGAGATCCACAACTCGGCGCATATGACGCTGGACGAGGTGGTGGAGGTCATCGCGCAGGCGGAAGCCGACGGAAAGATGACCGTGCGCCTCCATACGGGCGATCCCGCGATCTACGGCGCGATCCAGGAGCAGATGGACGCGTGGGAGAAGCGCGGCTTTGCATACGATGTCGTGCCCGGTGTCAGCTCCTTCCTTGGGACGGCGGCGGCGCTGCGGCAGGAGTATACGCTGCCCGGCATCTCGCAGACAGTCATCATCACGCGCAACGAGGGGCGTACGCCCGTACCGGAGCGCGAGAAGCTGCGCAGCCTTGCGGCACATCATGCGACGATGTGCATCTTCCTCTCGATTGCAATGATCGAGGAGGTTGCGGCGGAGCTCATTGCGGGCGGCTACGAGGAGACCACGCCGATTGCCATCGTACAGCGCGCGACATGGCCGGAGCAGAAGATCCTGCGCGGCACGCTCGCGACGATTGCGGAGCAGGTGAAGGCGGAGGAGATCGACCGCACGGCGATGATCGTGGTCGGGGACTGCCTCAATACGGAATATGAGCTCTCGCAGCTCTATGCACCGCAGTTCTCGCACATGTTCCGGGACGCGAAAGCATGAGAACAGCGCTTTTTGCGCTCACGGCGGGCGGTGCGGCTCTCGCAGACCACCTCGCGGGCGCTGTGGAGGGCGGTGTGACGGTGCATCTGCCCGAGCATCTGCGCGGCAGTGCATTGACGAACAGCGAGACCGTTTACTTTGAGCGGCTTGCGGATATCATGCAGACGGCGTTTACGCGCTATGATGCGCTCGTCTGCGTGATGGCGACGGGCATTGTCGTGCGCATGATTGCACCCTATGTGGAGAACAAGCTATACGATCCCGCCGTCCTCGTCTTTGACGAGGCGGGGCGGCACGGCATCAGCCTCCTCTCGGGGCATATCGGCGGCGCGAATGAACTCACGCGAAACCTCTGCGCGGCGGTGGGCGCCGACCCCGTCATTACGACGGCAACGGATGTGACGGGCATGCTTGCCCCTGATGCGATTGCCGCGCGGCTTGCGCTGCGCCCCGTGCCGAAATCGGCAATACAGGTGCTGAATACGGCGCTGCTCGAGGGCAAGGAAATCGCGTATTATATTGCGAGCGATTTGCCGCATGCCGCATTCTACGAGGCGCAGCTGCGCGCGGAGGAAGTGCAGGCACGTCTCTTTCGTGGGGCTATACCGCCCGTGGGGGCGGATGAGTACCGCGTCGTTATCACGGCGGCGGATGACCTTCCGCAGGAACATGCGCCGCGCACACTGTATCTCGTGCCGCGCCGTCTCATTGCCGGCGTCGGCTGCCGCGCGGGTATCCCCGAGGCGAAGATCCTGCGTGCGCTGACGGAGGCGTGCGGCATAATCGGCAGAGAGCCGTCTGACATCGATCTCCTCGCGAGCACGACAGTCAAGCGCGATGAGGCGGGGCTGCTTGCAGCGGCAGAGACGCTCGGGCGGGAGATACGCTTCTTTCCGAACGAGGCACTTGCAGAGATGATTGAACGATACGGGCTAAAGGAGTCCGATTTTGTCCGGCAGACGATCGGCGCCGGGAATGTATCCGAAGCGGCGGCGCTCTGTGCGGCAGGTAAAGCAGGCGGGCGCATGGCGCTCGAAAAAACATCATTTGGGAAAGTGACGGTGGCACTCTTATGGGAAAAATAAGTGTTGTGGGCATCGGCCCCGGCAGTCTGGATGATATGACCTACCGCGCGCGGCGCACAATCGAGGAAGCGACGACGGTTGTCGGCTACAAGCGCTATGTGGAGCTCATTGCGGAGCTGGTCGATGGGAAAAAGGTGCTCGATACGGGCATGACACAGGAGATCGACCGTTGCCGTGCGGCGCTCAAGGAGGCGTCGGAGGGGGAGACGGTTGTCGTCATCTCGAGCGGCGATGCCGGCATCTACGGGATGGCAGGACTCGTGCTTGAGCTGCTTGTGAAGATGGATGAGGCGGAGCGCCCCGAATTCGGCGGTGTCATCCCGGGGGTCTCGGCGATGAGTGCGGCGGCGGGACTCCTCGGTGCGCCTCTCATGCACGACTTCGTTGTCATCAGCCTCTCGGATCTGCTCACGCCGTGGGAGATCATTCAGGAGCGCGCAGAGCTCGCGGCAAAGGGCGACTTTGTCACGGCGCTTTACAATCCGCGCAGCAATAAGCGCGTGGGGCAGATCAAGGCAGTACAAGAGATCTTCCTGCGCCACCGTGCAGCCGAGACTCCTGTTGGCATTGTGACGGGGGCGAGCCGTGCGAATGAGGCGACGCTGATCTCTACGCTTGGTGACTTTACGAAGGAGGACATCAACATGTTCTCGCTCGTCATCATCGGCAACTCGAAGACGCGGACGGTGGGCGACTGGATGATTACACCGCGCGGCTATCAGAAACGGGAGCCGGGGCTTTGATATTCACGGCAGCAGGCACACAGGACGGACGTGAGATCGTGCGTCGCCTCTGTGTAGCAGGATATGACGTGGCGGCGTCGGTCGTCAGCTCCTACGGGCAGCAGCTCCTCGCAGAGCAGCGGGAGAGCGGTAGCGGTCGCCTCCTCATCAACGACACGCCGCTCGATGAGGGGGGGCTACGCGCATTTTTCGCGGAGCATGGCGTGCACGTCTTCGTCGACGCGACCCATCCCTACGCCGTCAATGTCTCGCGCAACGCCATGACAGCGTGCACGGCGGCGGGGATTCCCTACATCCGCTTTGAGCGTGATCTGACGGACATCTCGTATGAGAATGTACATCTCGTGCACTCCTATGAGGAGGCGTCAGAGGTTGCGGCGCGGCTTGGAAAAAATATTTTTTTGACGACGGGTAGCCGCAATCTGGAGCGCTTCGTAAAGGCAGAGCCACTTGCGGACTGTACCCTCATTGCACGCGTTCTGCCGACGGCGGAGGTCATTGCGCTCTGTGAGGGGCTCGGGCTGACGCCGGCGCAGATCATTGCGATGCAGGGACCGTTCTCGCGCGAACTGAACCGCAGTATGTATGAGAAGTATCAGGCGGATGTTATCATCACAAAGAACAGCGGGACAATTGGCGGCACGGATGCCAAATTTCAGGCGGCGGCGGATCTCAATCTGCCCGTCATCGTGATCGACCGCCCCGTGCTTTCCTACCCGCATCTTGCACACAGCTATGAAGAAATAAAGACATTTGTCGATTCGGTCAGCGAATCGTAGGAATAGGAGTTATCCATGGATTTCATCAAGGAGCCGATGGCGATTGAAAACCGCAGCATGGAGCTGATTGCGCCCCATCTGGAGGGGCTTCATCTGGATGAGCGTGCAACGAAGCTCTATTCGCGCCTGATCCATGCCTCGGGTGATGTCGGCTATGCGCCGATCACGCGCGTGCATCCAGAGGCGATTGACCGCGCCATTGAGGCACTGAAGGCGGGTGCGCATATCTATACGGATGTCGAGATGGTGCGCACGGGCATCAACAAGAAGAAGCTCGCTTCGTTCGGCGGCGAGGTACACTGTCTGGTTGCCGATCCCGAGGTTGCTGCCCGTGCAAAGGCAGAGGGCATTACGCGCTCGATGGTTGCCATGCGCCAGTTCGGCAAGGCGCTCGACGGTAGCATTGTCGCCATTGGCAACGCGCCGACGGCGCTCTTCGAGGTGCTGCGCCTCGTGCGTGAGGAGGGCATCCGTCCCGCCTGCATCGTGGGCATTCCCGTGGGTTTCGTGGGCGCGGCTGAGTCCAAGGCGGCGCTTGCATCGCACGGCATCGTTCCCTATATCACCGTCGAGGGGACGAAGGGCGGCAGCCCGATTGCCGCTGCGGCGATCAACGCGCTCATGTATCTCATTGACAACACGCGTCCCTAAGGAGAGATGGATTCATGCAGTGGAATATCCCGCGCATTGTGATTGCAGCGACGCAGTCAGGCGGCGGCAAGACCACGCTCGTGACAGGGCTTCTTTCGGCTCTGCGCGCGCGTGGTCTTCGCGTGCAGTCCTTCAAGGTGGGGCCGGACTACATCGACCTCGGCTATCATCATCTGGCGAGCGGGCGTACGGGACATAATCTGGACACGTGGCTCGTGCCCGAGGCGCGTCTGACGGAGATCTTTGCGCACGAATGCGTGGATGCGGACATCGCCGTCATCGAGGGGGTCATGGGACTCTATGACGGCGGGCGGCGCGGCGTCAGTTCGACGGCTGCGATTGCAAAGGCGCTGGACGCACCCGTTCTGCTCGTCATCGATGCAAAATCCGTCGGAGCGTCTGCGGCGGCAACGGCGCTCGGCTTCCGTGTCTATGACCCTGCGGTCAATCTCGCGGGCGTGCTCCTCAACCGCCTCGGCAGCGAGACACATGAGGAGATGGTGCGCACGGCGATGGAGGGCGTCGAGCTGCGCGTCTACGGCGCTCTGCGGCGCGACGCCGCGCTCGCTTTGCCCGAGCGTCATCTCGGATTGACGCCCGTGGAGGAGCACGCGGCGGCGGCGACGATCGCCACTGTTGGGCAGCGGGTCGAGGCGGGGCTGGATCTGGACGCGATTATGGAACTTGCCCGCAGTGCCTCTCCACTGTCTGTTGCCCCTCCCATGCACACGGATGCTGTATCTTCCGTCCGCATCGGCGTGGCGCGCGACGAGGCGTTTTCCTTTTACTATGCGGCGAGCCTTGCAGAACTCGAGGCGCACGGCGCGGAGATCGTCACGTTCAGCCCCCTGCACGATGAGGCACTGCCCGATGTGGACGGCATCATCATCGGCGGCGGTTTCCCCGAGATGTTTGCGCGCCAGCTGGCGGAGAATACGGCAATGTGCGCCTCGATCCGCCGTGCGGCAGAAGCGGGGATGCCGCTCTACGCCGAATGCGGCGGCTATATGTATCTGATGCGCTCCCTGATTGATTTCGACGGGGCAGAGCATGAGATGGTCGGCATCTTCCCAGCGCGCGCACGCATGACGGAGAAACTGCAGATGGTCGGCTATGTGGAGGCGGAGCAGCTGGCAGACACCGTACTCGGTGCGGCGGGGCTTGTGCTTCACGGACATGAATTCCACTTCTCCGTGGAGGAGGCAGACGAGGGCACGGCAGCAGCGCGTCCGTTCCGCTTCACAAAGCTGCGCAATCATGCGCAGTATGCTGCGGGGCATGCGTACAAAAATGCGCTCGGCAGCTATCTGCATCTGCACTTTGCAGGCTGTCAGGATGCGGCAAATCATTTTGTGGAGGCGTGTCGCAGATGGGACAGATAATTCTCGTGACGGGCGGTGTCCGCTCGGGCAAGTCTGCATTTGCCGAGCGCTATGCCGCACATTGTGCCGCGTTTGGGGCACAGGTCGCCTACATTGCAACGGCACAGGTCTACGATACGGAGATGCAGCAACGCGTCGATCTCCATCAGGCGCGCCGTCCTGCCAACTGGTCGACCTATGAGGCTCCCTTTTTTTCGGAGAACGCCATCCGCGAGGCGGGGAAGTCGCACGGCGTGATTCTCTTTGACTGCATTACAATGTTCCTGAGCAATGATATGCTCCAATATCCCGAAGACGAGCAGGAGCGTGACTCCTTCGTCCTCCATGTGGAGGAGCGGATTGGTGCGCTGATTCAGGCGGCGCAGGAGGTGGAGGCGACGACGATCTTCGTCACGAACGAGGTGGGTGCGGGCATTGTGCCCGAACATCGGCTTGGACGCCTCTACCGCGATATGGCGGGGCTGGCGAATCAGCAGATTGCACACAGCGCCGCAGAGGTCTACCTTGTCACCTGCGGCATTCCCGTGAACATCAAGAAAATTGCGGAGGCGATCTGATGGCTAAGAGCATTATGCTGATGGGGACGAGCTCCCATGTGGGCAAGAGCATATTGACAACGGCGCTCTGCCGTATCTTTCAGCAGGAGGGGAAGCGTGTCGTGCCGTTCAAGGCACAGAACATGGCGCTGAACTCCTATGTCACACTCGACGGGCGCGAGATGGGGCGTGCGCAGGTTGCGCAGGCAGAGGCGGCGGGGCTTGCGCCCGAGGTTCACATGAATCCTGTCCTGCTGAAACCCACGGGGAATTCGCAGTCGCAGGTCGTCATTATGGGTGAGCCGGTCGGCAATATGAGCGCGCGTCAGTACCACAAGGGCTACTCGCTCAAGGCGTGGGGTGCGGTCGAGGAAGCCCTTGATGTCTTGCAGGAAAACTACGACCTGCTTGTGATCGAGGGAGCGGGCAGTCCCGCCGAGATCAACCTCAAGGCGAACGACATTGTGAATATGCGCGTCGCAAAGCATCTGCGCGCGCCCGTCCTCCTCATCGCGGACATCGACCGCGGCGGCGCGCTCGCCTCCCTCGTGGGCACGCTGGAACTTCTCGACGAGGAGGAGCGCGCCCTCGTCAAGGGGCTTGTCATCAACAAATTTCGCGGCGACGTGACTCTGCTGACCCCTGCACTTGACTTCCTTGAGGAAAAAACGGGGAAACCCGTGCTCGGCGTTGTGCCGCATATCGAGCAGCTCGGCATCGACGAGGAGGATTCGGTATCGCTTGATGAAAAGCACTATGGGGACGGCTCCGCGCACAGCGGTCAGCTGCGCATTGCCGTCATCCGAACGCCGAAGCTCTCGAATTTTACGGATTTTGATGCGCTCACAAACGAGCCGGATGTCGCGCTCTACTATGTGGGTACGCCGCGCGAGCTCGGGACGCCCGACCTCATCCTCCTCCCTGGGTCGAAGAATACGACGGAGGATCTACTCTACATCCGTGAGTCGGGCTTGGAGGCTGCAATCCGTGCGCGTGTGACAGAGGGGACGCCGCTCTTTGGCATCTGCGGCGGCTATCAGATGCTTGGCCGTGTTGTGCGCGACCCGTTGCATACGGAGTCCGAGCACGATGAGACGGCGGGCTTCGGCTATCTGCCGATTGAGACGAGTTTTGCGGCGACGAAGCGACTGCGTCAGGTTACAGCATCCGCTGACCTTCCCTTTTTGGGGGCACAGATTGCGGGTACGGGGCTCTCAGGCTATGAGATTCACATGGGAGAGACGCACTTTATGGAGGACGTTCATCGTCCGTTCCGCATTGTTTCGGCAGCGGGGACGGCGGTGGATCTGCCCGATGGAGCGGTCTCGGCGGACGGGCTTGTTGCGGGCACCTACATCCACGGCGTATTCGATGACGACGACTTCCGCCGTGCTCTGCTCAACCGTCTGCGCGTGCAGCGCGGTCGGGAGGAGCTGCCTGTGCAGTACCGCTATCGTGCGGAAAAGGAGCGCGCCTATGACCGTCTCGCCGAGACGGTGCGTGCGAGCCTCGACATGGAGAAGCTGCGCGAAATCGTGGAGGGGCGCAGATGATCTCGCCCTCCCTCATCGCCATGGCGGCGTTCTTTCTCGATACCGTCCTCGGCGATCCGCAGACGCGATGGCATCCCGTCGCCGTGCTGGGGCGCCTGATTGCATTTTTGGAGAAGCTGCTCTATCCGTTGCGGGGGAGCGACGCGCAGAAATTTGCGATGGGATCGCTCCTGACGCTGCTTGTACTCTGTATTTCCTACGCATTTGCCGAGGGGCTTCTCTTGGCGGCGCGTCAGCTGCCCGTGGCGTGGGGCGCGGATGTCGTCAGCGTCATCCTTCTCTACTTTTGCATCTCGCCGCGCATGCTTGCCAAGGCGGGGCAGGACATCTATGCGCTACTCGTCAAGGGGGATATCACAGCGGCGCGCGAGCACGTCGGCTACATCGTCGGGCGCGACACGGCAGAGCTGGATGAGGCGGATGCCGCGCGCGCGGCAATCGAGACGGTGGCGGAGAACACCGTGGACGGCGTGATTGCGCCGCTTTTCTTCTTTGCACTCGGGGGCGCGCCGCTTGCCGTTCTCTATCGCGCGGCGAATACGATGGACTCCATGCTCGGCTATAAGAACGAGCGCTACCTTTACTTTGGGCGCATGGCGGCACGTGTGGACGACGTGCTGAACTTCGTTCCCGCGCGGATCACAGGCATACTCTTTGTGATGGCGGCGTTCCTGCTCGGCTATGACGGGCGCAACGCGCTGAACATCCTCGTGCGTGATGCCGCAGGGCATCCGAGTCCCAACGGCGGTCATGCGGAGGCGCCCGTTGCGGGGGCACTGCACATCCGACTCGGCGGCATCAATTACTACTTTGGCGAGCGGCATTTCCGCGCCTATATGGGAGATGCGCATATGGATATTACGGCGAAGCACATCCTCGGCGCGATCCGCCTCATGTATACCGTGACCGTCCTCTATCTGCTGCTTTACTATCTCCTATCTCTCTATTATCATATTTAGGGAAGCACTTCATGAATTCTTTTCTGATCGGACTTCAATTTCTCACGCGCATTCATCTCGTCAAACAGACCGTGTGGACGGCGGAGGATTTCGGGCGTAGCACGCGCTTCTTCCCGCTCGTCGGGCTTGTGCTCGGCATCTGCTATGCGTTTGCCGCGTGGCTGCTGCTCTATGCGCTCGGCATACGCTCGCTGACCGTCGCACTCCTGCTCATCCTACCGCTCCTTTTGACGGGTGGACTGCACGCAGACGGCTTTATGGATACGGCGGACGGCGTGTTCTCGGGGCGGGAGCGCGCGCGCAAGCTCGAGATCATGAAAGACAGCCGCGTCGGTGCGTTTGGCGTCGTGTCGTTCGTCATGCTCATGTTCGTCCAGTTTTCCCTGCTCTCCGATATGGCGTGGCCGCTCCTCGTGCCTGCGCTCTTCGTCATGCCGATCATCGGCAGACTCGCGATGGTGCTCGCCGTCGCGTGTTTTCCCTATGCGCGTGAGGACGGCATGGGCAAGACGTTTGCGGATATGGCGGATCGCAGTACCGTCGTGATCGCTGCACTGACGACTGCGGTGCTCGTCCTGCCGTGGGGCGTGCTCGCCACAGCTGCACTCGTACTTGGCACGCTCTTTGCGCTCCTGTTCTGCCGTATGATGACCAATATCCTCGGCGGGGTTACGGGCGATGTCTACGGGGCGGCGACCGTGCTCACGGAGACCCTTGTCCTCGCGGTATTTTCACTTGCATCTGCATATCCGAATGTTTGGGGGATTTTATGGAAATAATTGCAAAAGCGCCGGCATCCTGCGGCGAACTCGTGGAAGGCGTCCTCGACGGGACGCCGTTTCTTGTGACCGCGCCCATCAGCATGTATGCTGTAGCGACGGTCTCGGATCAGTTCACGGGCGTGCATGGGCTTGGAGAAAAAGCGGAGGAGGCTCTGCAGCGGACGCTTGCCCATATTGGCAAGGACTCCCTTCCGTTCGGTATACGGCTCGATTCCGAGATTCCACAGGGCAAGGGCATGGCATCCTCGAGTGCCGATATTGCGGCAGTCTCCTATGCGACGGCGCGCGCCTTCGGACGGGAACTCATGGGGCGCGAGCTCATGGACATTGCAATCGCGATTGAGCCGAGCGACGGCATTGCCTTTGCGGGGCTTTCCCATGTCAGCCATACGACGGGGGAACTCTTCGGGCAGTATGCGAATGTGTCGCTCCTTGCCGTCTCCATATTCGATGTGGGCGGTACCGTTGACACCATCGCTTACTATCAGAGCAAGGGGAATCGCGGCAGTCAGGATGATGCATATCGCCAGCTGCTTGAAACGGTAGAGCAGGCATTCCGCACAGAGGGGCATCGACAGGAAGTCCTGCTCGGACAGGCGGCGACGGCGAGCGCGCGCCTCAATCAGGAACATCTGGAAAAGCCGCAGCTGGAGGAATTCATTCAATCCGCGCAGAAGAAAGGGGCACTCGGCGTCCTCGTGGCGCACAGCGGCACCGTGGTCGGGGCACTCTGGGCATCGGAGCTGAGAGCCTCGGATGTGGAGCAGCGAACGCAGGAGCTTGCCGCAGAGTTCGGTGAAAATTACAGCTATATGCAGACGGCGCGGCTCATTTCCGGCGGCGTCATCTGTGAGATCAGAAATTGAAATATAGAAAGGGGAGGGGGATATGACAGAGATCATCATCATACGGCATGGGGAGACGGAGTGGAACAAGACGGGGCGCTTTCAGGGGCATTCGGATGTGCCGCTCTCGGCGGAGGGGCGCGCGCAGGCGGCGATGCTCGGAAAAAATCTTTCAGTCGATCATGTGGATATGATCTATGCGAGCGATCTCACGCGTGCGATGGAGACGGCGGCACCGCTGGCGCAGCGCTTCGGCCTTGAGGTCATTTCTGACCCGCAGCTGCGTGAGCTGAACTTCGGCGCGTGGGAGGGGCGCAACTTCAACGATGTCAATGCCGAGAATCCCAATGCCATGAAGAATTTTTACACCGATCCGGAGCAGGCGGACATTCCTGAGAGCGAGCCGTTTCCGGAGTTTCAGCGGCGCATTGCCGGGCGCGTGCGCGAGATCGTCGCGCAGGAGCGCGGGAAACGCATCGTCATCGTCTCGCATGGTGCGTCCATCCGCATCCTGCTTGCCGATCTTCTCTCCATGCCGATTCGCTCCATCTGGCATCTCTCTCAGCTCAATACCGCAGTCAACAAGATCCGCTTCGAAGATGACGGATTTGCCGTAGTCACTCTGATGAATGATACCTCTCATCTACGTGCGGGGGATGCGCAGTGAACATCCTTGCGGTCGGGCTTGGCGGTGCACTTGGCGCCGTTTGCCGCTATCTCCTCGGACAGGTCATTCCGAAACTCGGCAGCGGATTTCCGCTCGCCACATTCGCTATCAATATCATCGGATGCTTTGCAATCGGTCTTGTCGTCGGCATTGCGGGCAGGCACGGCGATATCGATCCGCGCCTCATCCTCTTTTTGCAGACGGGCATCTGCGGCGGTTTTACAACATTTTCCACGTTCTCACTCGAATCCCTGACCCTCATTGAGGAGGGGCGGATCACCATCGGCATTCTCTACATCGTTCTGAGCGTTCTGCTCGGACTCTTTGCCCTCCTCGCGGCGAGAAATTTCGTTAGTGGATCGTACTTGTGAGAGAAAAAATAAATTTTATTTGCGTGGGAGAGGCAGGCGTGTTATACTGTTACACAGATTGTGTGGATAGGATTCTGTATATGTGGATTCATTGAGAATCAATATACACTTTGGTGAGGTCTATGGAGGTTATTTTAGCTGAGCATCTGGGATTCTGCTATGGCGTGAAGCGCGCCATTGAGATTGCCCGGGAGAACGCCTCGCCGGATGGAACATCCAGTACGCTGGGTCCGATCATTCATAATCCGCAGATGGTGGCGCGCCTCAAAAATGAAGGCGTTGGTACTGTCGGCTCACTCGATGAGATGGAGGACGGACTCGTCATCATCCGTTCGCACGGAGTGGGACCAAAGGTGTATGAGGAGGCGGAGTCACGCGGTTTAGAACTCGTGGATGCGACTTGTCCGCACGTCAAGAAGGCGCAGCTCTCGGCAAAGCTGTTATCCGAGGAAGGATACACGGTAGTCATTGTCGGAGAGAAGAACCATCCGGAGGTGAAGAGTATCTTCGAATGGACGGCGCATGGTGCTCATATTATCGAGACCGAGGCGGAGGCAGAGGCACTGCCGCGCATCGGAAAGCTCGGGATCGTCTCGCAGACGACGTTCTCAGCCAAACGCTTTCAGAGCATTGTCGCGTGTCTCTTGGAAAAGTCGCGTGAGATTAAGATTCTGCGCACGATCTGCACGGCGACGGATCTGCGTCAGGCGGCAGCCTTGGAGCTGGCCGAGAAGGTTGACGTGATGCTTGTCATCGGCGGCAAGAACAGCGCGAATACCTCGCGGCTTGCCCAGATATGCGCAACAAAATGCAAAACATACCACATCGAAACCGTGGCAGAGTTGCGGGACGAGTGGATCAATCATGTTAATAAAATTGGTATTACAGCCGGTGCATCTACACCGGACTGGATTATCAAGGAGGTTTATAAACAGTGTCAGAGCAGAGCATGAAGGAACTTTTGGAACAGGAAGATATGCCCGATATCCAGGAGCGTACGGTTGTCAAAGGGGAAGTCGTTCAGGTGTCCCGCGACGAGGCGTATGTCGATATCGGCTACAAGCAGGAGATTCCTGTCTCTAAGAGGGAGCTTGCCGTTCCTGCGCCGGACGATGCACGCGATGTTGTGAAGGTCGGCGATGTGATCGATGTCTATATCAAGTCGCTTGGCGGCGATAACGGCGGCAGCCTCTCGAAGGTAGAAGCCGACAAGATGGCCGCGTGGAAGGTCATCGAGGAGATTCAGGAGAAGGGCGAGACGGTCGAGGCAAAGATCGCAAAAGAGGTCAAGGGCGGCCTCGTCGCCTACGTCATGGGGCTGCGTGGATTCATTCCCGCATCCCAGATGGAGTTGCACTTCGTCAAGGATCTCGCAGTCTATGTCGATCAGACGGTGGAGGCGGAGATCATCGAGATCGACGTCCAGAAGCGCAGACTCGTGCTCTCGCGCCGCAGACTTCTCGAGCGTGACCGCGCAGAGAAGGAGGAGGCTGTGTTCTCGGCAATCGAGCCGGAACAGGTCGTACGCGGTACGGTCAAGCGCCTTGTCGACTATGGTGCATTCATCGATATCGGCGGCGTGGATGGTCTGGCGCATATCTCCGATCTCGCATGGCATCGTGTGAAGCATCCCTCCGAGGTGCTCGAGGTCGGGCAGGAGCTCGATGTCTTTGTCAAGAGCGTTGACCGCGATGCAAAGCGCATCTCCCTCTCGGTGAAGGATACGCTTCCGGATCCGTGGGTGGAGAAGGCGGAGCAGTACGCCGAGGGCGACTTCATCGAAGGCAAGATCATCAAGCTGACGGACTTCGGTGCGTTCATGGAGATCGAGCCGGGCTTTGACGGTCTCATCCCGATGGGTGAGCTCGCCGAGAAGCGCATTGAGCGTGCTGACGAGGCAGTTCATACGGGCGATGTTGTGACGGTCAAGGTTCTCCGCATCGACACGAAGCGCAAGCGCATTTCGCTTTCGATCACCAAGGCGAAGCGTGATGCAGATGCGGCAGAGATCAAGAAGTATGTCGATGAGCGTCAGGCAGAGAAGGCGGAAGCCAGCGAAAATACCGAGGGACAGGTTGAGGCTCATCTCGATTGGTTGAAGTAAGCCGGACTGCGAATAACTTTATAAGAACAATAAAGGAGTGATGCAAATCACTCCTTTTTCATGAAATGGAAAGGAGGGGAATATGGCGAGAACGTATCCGGGCATCATCCTGCGCGTGCTGGAGGGGAGCATTGCAGAGGAACTGGAGCTTGTCCCGGGGGATAAAATCCTCTCGGTTAACGATATGCCGCTGCGTGACATCATCGATTTCAGCTTTGCAATGGCGGACGAGGAGATCGAGCTCCTCGTGGAGCATGCGGATGGGGAGCAGGAGCTGATTGCATTCGACAAGGATTACGATGAGGACTTCGGCGTGGAGTTCGAGCGCGCTGTCTTTGACGGGATTCGCCCCTGCGCCAATCACTGTTATTTCTGCTTTGTCGACATGATTGCACCGGATATGCGCCACAGCCTCTCTATCAAGGACGATGACTATCGTCTCTCCTTTCTCTATGGAAATTTTGTGACGCTGACAAATATGGGGGCGGCGGATTTCTCGCGCATAGAGCGCTATCATCTCTCCCCGCTCTACGTATCGGTTCAGTGCACAAATCCCGTATTGCGTGCAGAAATGCTGCGCTATAAGGGTGCGGCGGACATCCTTGGGCAGCTTGCAAAACTCGAGGCGGCGGGCGCAGACTATCATACACAGGTCGTTCTCTGCTACGGACTGAACGACGGGGAGGAATTGGAGCGCACGATTCGCGATATCACAGCGCGCCGTCCTCATGCACTCTCACTTGCCATCGTGCCCGTTGGTCTCACGAAGCACCGTAGTGATCCCTTCCCGCTTGTCCAATTTGACCGAGAGGGCGCTGCGCGCGTGATCGATCAGGTGGAAGCGTGGCAGGAGCGCATGCGTGCGGAGGAGGGGCGCACCTTCATCTATCTCGGCGATGAGTTTTACTTTCTCGCGGGGCGTGAGGTGCCGTCCGCCGAGATGTACGATGGATTCCCGCAGCTTGACAACGGAATCGGACTGACGCGCAATTTCATCGAGGAGTGGGCGAAGGCCGGCGCAGCGATGGATGAGGAGAATGATGAGGCGCGCATTGCGGTCGTCAGCGGTACAGCTGTTGCGCCTGTGATGGAGCAACTGGCGCGCGAACTCGACCCCGATGCACGGCGCATTCATGTGCTTCCTGTCGTGAATGAACACTTCGGTGCGACGGTCAATGTATCGGGGCTTCTGACGGGGCACGATATTATGCAGGCGCTCCAATCCCTTCCGCATACGGTGGATGGGGTGCTGATCCCCGCATCTGCGCTGCGTGAGGGCGAGGATGTCTTTCTCGACGATATGAGTCTCGACGCGATGAGGGCGTCCTTTCCCTCTGTCCGCATCGAGCCCGTGGCGACGGGGCGGGACTATCGGGAGGCGCTTGCTGCATGGGGCGCGTACCATCGCGAGCGCCCGAGCGGCGGCTATACGTGGCAGAGCAATGCGGGCTATACAAAGTCTGCGGCAAGCTAATTGGATGCAGGAGAGGAGTGAAGTGGATGAGCAAGCCTATTGTGGCGGTCGTCGGACGGCCGAATGTCGGCAAATCGACGCTGTTCAACCAGATCGGCAAGAAGCGCGTTTCGATTGTCGATGATATGCCGGGGGTGACACGCGACCGCATCTATATGGATGCGGAGTGGCTGAATCACGAGTTTACAATTATTGATACGGGGGGCATCGAGTTCGACGAGAGCGACCACATCCTCCGCTCGATGCGCAGTCAGGCAGAGTTGGCGATGGAGGAGGCGGATGTCATCCTCTTTCTCGTCGACGGGCGTGCGGGGCTGACCTCCTCTGACGAGGAGGTGGCACGCCTCCTGCGGCGGACGAAGAAGCCCGTCATCCTTGCAGTCAACAAGATCGACAGCTTTGACCGTGAATCGCTGATCTACGATTTTTATGCACTGGGGCTTGGCGACCCGATTCCCATCTCCGCGTCAAATGCGATGAATCTCGGCGACCTGCTCGACGCGATTGTCGCGGCATTTCCGGAGGAGATGAGCGACGGCGCTGAGTCCGACGAGATTGCAATCGCCGTGGTCGGACGCCCGAACGTCGGCAAGTCCTCACTCGTCAACCGTCTGCTCGGTGAGGAGCGCGTGATTGTCAGCGACGTGCCCGGGACGACGCGGGATGCCATCGACACACATTTCACGCGGGACGGTGTGAAGTATCTGCTCATTGACACGGCAGGGATGCGCCGCAAGGGGAAGATCACACTGCCCGTGGAGCGCTACAGCGTCATGCGCTCCCTGCGCGCAATCGACCGCGCGGGCGTGGTGCTCATGGTCATCAATGCCGCCGAGGGGATTCTCGAGCAGGATACGAAGATCGCGGGCTATGTCCACGAGTCCGGGAAGGGCGTCATCATCGTCGTGAACAAATGGGATATTTTCCCCGATAAGCACGACAAGTCGACGCTTCGTTTCACAGACGATCTGCGCGAGAAGCTGGGCTTCCTGCAATACGCACCTGTGCTATATACCTCGGCACTCACGGGACAGCGCGTCGAGCGCGTGACGGAGCTGGTCAAATACGTTGCGGAGCAGCAGTCCATGCGCATCAAGACGAGCGTGCTCAATGAACTCATCCGCGATGCGGTCTCGGTCAATCCGCCGCCGACGAAGAAGGGGAAGCAGCTCAAGATCCTCTTCGTCACACAGGTGGGGATTGCGCCGCCGACGTTCATCGTGTTTGTGAACGATCCCGAGCTCATGCACTTCTCCTACCTGCGCTTCATTGAGAATCGTCTGCGTGAGAGCTTTGGCTTCGAGGGAACGCCGCTACGCCTCGTCGTGCGTGCGCGCAAGGAGGAGGAATAATGACCGACTATATACTCACGGCAATTCTCGCCTATCTGATCGGCTCGATTCCGAGCGGGCTGATTCTTGGAAAACTCTTCTGGCACAAAGATCTGCGCGAGCATGGGAGTCACAATATCGGTGCAACGAATGCGTGGCGGACGCTGGGGAAGGGCGCCGGCATCGCCGTCTTCATTGCCGACAGCCTCAAGGGGCAGGCGGGTGTTGCACTCGGGCTCGTCCTCGCAGGCACGCCGCTTGCTGCGGTCATCGGCGGGCTCTTTGCCATCATTGGACACAGTTTTTCCATCTTCCTACGCTTTCACGGAGGGAAGGGCGTTGCGACATCGCTCGGCGTTTTGACGATGCTGATGGGGGATGTGACCTTCATGGTCTTCGTCCTCTGGATGACGATTGTCTACATGACGCGCTATGTATCGCTCGGCTCTGTGGTTGCAGGTTTTCTCACGCCCATCCTTGCGGCACTCTTTGCCTATCCGATGGAATACATTCTGTTTACCGTGATTGCTGCGATTCTCGTTATCGTCCGACATCGTGAGAATATTGTGCGCCTGATGAACGGGACAGAGAATAAGATTTGATTTGGCGATTGCATTCAGATATGATATACTTTGACTGTCTCTTATAAAGAATCTTTCTATCCATCGGGGGTATAATTTATGAAAATTGATATGACGGGAGTCTATCTCGTGCGCGAGGAGATTCTGCCGAAAGCAATCAAGAAGACGATTCTCGCCAAGGAACTCATCAATCGCGGTGAAGTGCGGACGGTCAATGAGGCAGTCGAAAAGGCGAATCTCAGCCGCAGCGCGTACTACAAGTACAAGGACTATGTGTATTCGTTCTTTGAGGCGACGCGCGACAAGATCGTCACACTCGCGCTCCTCATCAGCCATCGCCCCGGTACGCTGCAGGATGTTTTGCGCGTCATTGCCGAGGAGGGTGGGAACGTCCTGACGATCAATCAGGGGCTTCCTGCACGGGGGGCGGCAACGGTGCACATCTCGCTCGAGACAGCAAAGCTGCGCAGCGATTTCCAGACCCTGCTCGAAAAGGTGGATGTGGTCGACGGCGTGCAGCGTCTGGAAGTAATTGGACAGGCCTGACTGGGGGATGAAATTTGGTGAATACGATTAAGATTGCACTGCTCGGTGCGGGGACAGTCGGCTCCGGCGTGGTGCGCACGCTTGCGATGAATGCTCATACGATTACGGGACGTAGCGGCGCACATATTGAGATTGAAAAGATTCTCGTGCGCGATGCGAAAAAACATCGTCCCGAGGCTGAGGGCATTGCTCTAACGGACAACTTTGACGAGATCCTGAACGATCCGGAGATTTCGGTGGTCGTCGAGGTGATGGGCGGTCTCACGCCAGCAAAGGACTATATGCTGCGCGCAATGGCGGCGGGAAAGCACGTCGTCACGGCGAATAAGGATGTCATCGCGGAGCATCTTGCCGAGCTCTATGCTGTTGCGGCTGAGAATAATGTCGACTTCCTGTATGAGGCGAGCGTCGGCGGCGGCATTCCCATCATCAAGCCGCTGAAGGAGTGCCTGACGGCGAACAGCATCTCGGAGATCATGGGTGTTGTCAACGGGACGACGAACTATATGCTGACGAAGATGACGGAGAAGCACGTCAGCTATGATGCCGTTCTGCGTCGTGCGCAGGAAAAGGGCTATGCGGAGGCAAACCCATCGGCGGATGTGGATGGTCTCGATGCCGCACGCAAGGCGGCTATTCTCGCCTCACTCGCCTTTGATACCGTCATCGGCTTTGAGGATGTCTCCGTTGAGGGGATTTCACATATCACCGAGGACGACATTGAGTATGGTCTCAATCTAGGTTATGTCATCAAACTCCTCGCAGTCGGGCGCAACACGGAGGAGGGGATTGACGTCCGCGTCCACCCCGTCTTCCTGCCGAAGACGCATCCGCTTGCTTCGGTGAACGGGGTATTCAATGCGATCTTTGTGCGCGGCAATGTCATTGGTGACGCAATGTTCTATGGGCGTGGAGCGGGCTCACTCCCGACGGCGTCGGCGGTGGTTGCGGACATCATCGAGATCGCACGCGATATTGTGTCCGGTACGACGGGCCGCATGAAGTACAAGATCGGGGAGAGAAAGAAGCTCTGTCCGGTGGAGAAGACGAAGTCATCCTACTATCTGCGTCTCGTCGTCGCCGATGAGCCGGGTGTCCTCGGAGAGATTGCAACGACATTCGGGCGTGCGGGAGTCAGCCTCAAGTCCGTCATCCAGGCGCGCTGGACGGAGAACGGGGATGCGGAGATCGTCGCCGTGACCCATGTTGTCACACATGCGGCGGCATCCGCAGCCGTTGAGGCGCTGCAGGCGCTCCCCGTCGTACGTGAGGTGCGCAGCTTGATCCGCGTTGCGGACGGGCAGGAGGATCTGCTATGAATGAGCGATCCATACGGGTGCGCGTTCCTGCGACAAGTGCGAATCTCGGCCCGGGGTTTGACGCGTTGGGGGTTGCCTGTACGCTGTATAACGAAATGACGCTGACGCTCACGCACGAAAAGGGGCTTCATATCTCTGCGCGCGGCGAAGGCGCGGCGTATATTCCGGGCGATGAGCGCAATATCGTATGGAAATCCATTCAATATCTTCTCCAGCGTGCCGACCGTGCGGAGGAGTTCCAGGGCGCAAAGATCCGCATGAACAATCGGATCCCGCTGTCACGTGGACTCGGCAGCAGTGCAACGGCGATTGTGGCGGGGCTTACTGCGGCAAATGCCATTGTCGGCAGTCCGTTCAGTCGTGATGATCTCCTGCAGCTGGCGACAGACATCGAGGGACATCCCGACAACGTTGCTCCTGCGATTTTCGGCGGCTTTACGGTGAATACCGTGACAAACGGTCATGTGGAATGTTTTTCCTTCCTGCCGCGCATCTTTATGCGTTTTGTCGTTATGGTGCCGGACTTCTATCTCTCGACAAAATCTGCGCGCGAGGTGCTGCCAGCCGAAGTTCCGATGAAGGATGCCGTGTTCAACATCAGTCATGCGGCGATGATGGTTGCGGCGCTCGCACGCGGCTCGGAGAAGCATCTCGGCAATGCCTTTGAGGATGCACTCCATCAGAACTATCGCGCCTCCCTCATCCCGGGCATGTTTGATGTCTTTGCGGCGGCGAAGAGGGCGGGTGCCTATGGCGCGGTCTTGAGCGGGGCAGGCCCCTGCCTCATTGCCTTTGTTCCCGAGCACCGCAAATGCACGGAGGAAGTGGCGGCGGCAATGCAGGAAGCATTCTGCGCGCATGATGTAGAGGCGCGTCCGCTGCACTTGCGTCTCGATACGAAGGGGGCGCGCGTCCTGCGACCGCAGCAGCGAAAGAGATGATTTTGAACCGACCTTACAGTTCTTTTACGGCGATCTGTGAGGTCGGTTTATTTTTTGGAAAAAAGACTTGAAATCTTATGCAGTAAAGATGTATAATTATAAAATCTTTTCGGGGATGAAACGGAGGGGATGAAATGAAGGCAAGTATTGTCGGGGCTTCCGGTTATGCCGGAGAAGAGTTGATTCGTCTGCTGCATCGACATCCAAATGTCGAGATTGCACATCTGACCTCGGAGCGTCATACGGGCGAGACACTATCTGCTCTTTATCCACATTTGATGAATATTTATGACAATGAGCTTGAATCCATGGAGGATGTGCGGCGGATTGCCGCAGGTAGCGATGTTCTCTTCATTGCACTGCCGCACGGGCATGCAATGAAGATTGCAAAGAGCGTTTCGGATCTGCCACTGCGCATCATCGATCTGGGCGCGGACTATCGCTTTGCAGATACCTCCGTATACGAGGCGTGGTATCATGTGGAACACATCGACGCAGGTGCAGACCGTGCCTATGGGCTTGCCGAACTCTATCGCGAGCAGGTACGGCGGGCGCGCATCATCGGCAATGCGGGCTGCTATACGACAGCGAGCATCCTCGCGCTTGCTCCGCTTGTGAAGGCGCTGCTCGTAAAGAGCGACAGCATTCTGGTGGATGCTGTGTCGGGTGTGTCGGGCGCGGGACGTGCGCCGAAGGAAAGCACGCACTACCCCGAGTTCTATGACAGCTTTACGGCGTATGGCGCTGTATCGCACCGTCATACGCCCGAGATCGAGCAGGCACTTGCGGATGCGGGCGGCGCTGCGGTCACGATCAATTTCACACCGCATCTCGCACCCATTTCGCGCGGCATCCTCGCGACCTGCTATGCGACGCTGCGTGAGGGCGTGACGCCGGAACAGGTTGATGAAGCGTTCGGAGCGATGTATGCGGATGAGTTCTTTATCCGTCTGCGCGGGCGTGGTGCATATCCAGCGACGAAGTATGTGCGCGGCACGAACTACTGTGACCTCGCGTGGCATATCGACCCGCGCACACGACGCGTCATCGTCTTCTCTGCCATCGACAACCTCGTCAAGGGGGCGGCGGGGCAGGCTGTGCAGAATATGAATATTGCGTTTGGCTTGGATGAGCGTGCGGGGCTCGATCTCGTGCCCATGTATCCATAATTTTGTAGGAAAATGGAGGAAAATATATGTTTAGTGAAGAGAGTGCAAAGCTCGGGGTTACCTATCCGAAGGGCTTTCAGGCAGCCGGCGTCAAGGCGGGCATCAAGAAGAGCGGCAACCTCGATGTTGCCGTGATCTACAGTGAAAAGGAAGCCGCCGTTGCGGGAACCTTTACGAAGAACGCTGTTGCGGCTGCGCCCGTACACGTCTCCAAGGCGGTTGTCGCCACGCATACGGCACGCGCCATTGTCGCCAACGCGGGCTGCGCCAATGCGTGCACGGGGGCACAGGGCGAGGCGGATGCCGCCGCCATGCAGAAGATTGCAGCGGATGCGCTCGGCTGCGGCGCACAGGATATCATCGTCGCATCGACGGGCATCATCGGTCAGCTCCTGCCGATGGACAAGGTGGAGCACGGCATCCATGCGGCGGTAAAGGAACTCTCACCGCATGGAAGCATGGATGCAGGCAACGCCATCATCACGACGGATACGTATTCCAAGGCGGGAACAACCTCCGTTATGCTCGGCGGCAAGGAAGTCCGGTTCGGCACCATCGCAAAGGGCTCGGGCATGATTCGCCCCGATATGGCAACGGTACTCTGCTTTATCACAACGGATGCGGATATCGACGGCATGCTCCTGCAGGAAGCGCTTTCCGAGGTTATGGAATACAGCCTCAATATGATCTCGATCGACGGCGACATGAGCACGAACGATATGGCGATTGTGCTTGCGAACGGGGCTGCAGGAAATCCGAAGATCACGGAGAAAAATGCGGACTACGAGGCGTTCAAAGGCGCACTTCTCGCGCTCTGTCAGGGGATCTCGGAGAAGATCGCGGCAGATGGTGAGGGCGCGACGAAATTCATCACCATTCATGTCAAGGGCGCAAAGACTTTTGCCGACGCAAAGACAGTCGGCATGAGCGTGGCGAACAGCCCGCTCGTCAAGACGGCATTCTTCGGTGAGGATCCGAACTGGGGGCGTGTGATCTGCGCGGTTGGCTATGCGGGCGTGCCGATGGATCCGAATCGGACGACGGTGAAGTTCGGCGGCATCCCCGTCTATGCGGCGGGCGTCGGCGCGGCATACGATGCGGATGCGCTGCGCGCGGTGATGACGGCACATGATATCGTCATCGAGATTGACCTTGGGGACGGAAACGTCGAGGCGACGGTCTGGACCTGCGATTTCTCCTATGAATATGTGAAGATCAACGGCGAGTACCACACCTGAGAGGGGGCGCACAATGTACTCAGATCAGGACAAGGCAGAGATTCTCGTAGATGCGCTCCCGTACATACAGGAATTCTACGGGACGACCGTCGTCATCAAATACGGCGGCAACGCGATGATCAACGACGCGCTGAAGGAAAATGTCATGCGCGACGTGGCACTGATGAAATTTGTCGGCATCCGTCCGATCCTCGTGCATGGCGGCGGGCCTGAGATCACGGGCTTTCTCAAGAAGGTCGGCAAGGAGAGTACCTTTGTCTCGGGGCTGCGCGTGACGGATGAGGAGACGGTGGAGATTGCCGAGATGGTCCTCGACGGCAAGCTGAACTCGGAGATCGTCGGGCTGCTCAATCTGCGCGGTGTGCGCGCGGTCGGACTCAGCGGCAAGGATGCGGGTCTCATCAAGGCGAAGAAGAAGCACGCGACTGTCTATGAAAATGACGAGGCACGTACCGTCGACATCGGCTATGTCGGGGAGGTCACCGAGATCGACACGGGGATCATCGTCGATCTCCTCAATCAGGGCTATGTTCCCGTCATTGCACCCATCGGCATGGGGAGCGAGGGGGAGAGCTACAACATCAATGCGGACTATGTTGCGGCGGAGATTGCGGGTGCGCTGTGCGCGGAGAAATTCCTGCTCCTCACGGATGTCGAGGGAGTCTACAAGGACTTCGGTGACAAGAGCAGCTTCCTCTCGCAGCTTCATGCGGACGAGGCGAAGGAGTATATCCGTAGCGGCGTCATTGCGGGGGGCATGATTCCGAAGGTGGAGGCATGCCTCCGCGCGCTCGAAGCGGGCGCACACAAGACACATATCATCGACGGGCGGCTTGCCCACTCCATCATCTTGGAGATCTTTACCTCGCGCGGTATCGGAACAATGGTGCTTCCGTAGGCAGGAGTTATGATGAAGAACGAAAATGAAATTATGGCGCGGGATACGGCGAGCTATCTGCCTGTCTTCGCGCGTTATCCGATTGTGCTCGACCACGGAGACGGTTCGTATGTGTGGGATGTCAATGGGCGAAAATACCTCGATGCGCTCGGCGGGATTGCGGTGAACGTGCTCGGACACAACTACGCGCCTCTTGTGCACGCGATTGCAGAGCAGGCGTCGCGGCTCATCCATGTCTCGAACCTCTACTATACCGAGCCGCAGGCGGATGCTGCGTCAAAGCTGTCGCAGCTGACGGCGGGCGGCAAGGTATTCTTCGGGAACTCGGGCGCGGAGGCGAATGAGGGGGCGATCAAGGCGGCGCGCAAATACGCGCATACGATCTCTCGCGACAAATCGCAGATCATCACGGCGCTCGGCAGCTTTCACGGGCGGACGCTTGCGACATTGACGGCGACGGGACAGGAGAAATTCCACAAGGGCTTCGAGCCGCTGCCCGGGGGCTTCGACTATGTGTCGTTCAACGATATTTCAGCACTCGAGGAGATGATGAGCGCACGCACGGCCGCCGTCATGCTCGAACCGATTCAGGGCGAGGGCGGCGTGCGCATGCCGTCGGACGGCTATCTGAAAGAGGTGCGGGAACTCTGCGACAAATACAATGCCCTCCTGATTTTTGACGAGATTCAGACGGGCATGGGGCGCACGGGGACGTTTTACGCCTATGAAGCGCAGGGCGTAATGCCGGATATTGTCACGCTCGCCAAGGGGCTTGCGGGCGGCGTGCCGATCGGGGCATTCGTCGTCACAGAGAAGGTTGCTGCAGCATTCCATGCGGGCGATCATGGCTCCACCTTTGGTGGGAATCCGCTTGCGTGTGCGGCGGCAAACGTCGTCCTTGATACGATTGCAGACAAGGCTTTCCTGCGTGAAGTGCAGTCGGTCGGCGGATATTTCAAAGAGGCACTGCGCGGCTTGCAGGAGAAATACCCTGCGCATATCAGAGAGGTGCGCGGCACGGGGCTGATTCTCGGCATGGAGATGCAAAAGAGCGAGGACGCAGCACAGATCGCGCGTCTCTGCCTTGAGTGCGGCGTCATTATCAACTGCACGGCAGGAAATGTCCTGCGCTTTATCCCGCCGCTGATTTTCTCGAAGACTGAAGTGGATGAACTGATTGCTGTTTTGGATCGCTGCATCCTTGACATATGTGACCGAGGAGGACTATGATGAACAAGGGAATGGATTTGCTCTCCATCCACGACCTCAGTGCAGACGATGTGGAGGAGATACTGACACTTGCGGCGGATCTTAAGGCAAAGCAGAAGGCAGGCATTCCGCACCCCCTGCTTGCGGGCAAGACGCTCGGCATGATCTTCGAGAAGTCCTCGACGCGCACGCGCGTCTCCTTTGAGGTGGGGATGTACCAGCTCGGCGGTCAGGCGCTCTTTCTCAGCAGCCGTGACCTCCAGCTCGGGCGCGGCGAGCCGATCAAGGATACGGCGCGCGTGCTCTCGCGCTATCTCGACGGCATCATGATCCGCACCTATGGGCATGAGCGTATCGAGGAACTGGCGCAGTGGGCGGATGTCCCCGTTATCAACGCGCTCAGTGACCTCCTGCACCCATGTCAGGCGCTGACCGACCTGCTCACGATCCGTGAGTACAAGGGCAAGAATCTCGCGGGGCTGAAGATGGCATACGTCGGCGACGGCAACAATATGACGCACTCGCTCATGTATGCGGCGGCAAAGGTCGGTATGCACTTTGCGGCGGCAACCCCCGAGGGCTACGAGCCGAATGCCGAGGTCGTCACAAATGCAAAGGCGGATGCAGCGGCAACGGGAGCAACGATCACAATCACGCACAATCCGATGGAAGCGGTTGCGGGCGCAGATGTCATCGTTACGGATACGTGGGCGAGCATGGGGCAGGAGGCGGAGCACGACGCACGCACGGCGGTGTTCCGTCCCTATCAGGTGAATTGGGAACTCGTTGCCGAGTCAGGCGATGCGCGCTGTATCGTGATGCACTGTCTGCCTGCCTATCGGGGAGAGGAGATCACGGAGGATGTCTTTGAGGAGTTTGCCGATGTGATCTTTGACGAGGCGGAGAACCGCCTCCACGTCCAAAAGGCGATCATGGCACTCGTTATGGGTGACTGATTTATATTTCTAAGGAGATGTTTCAAACATGGCAAAGCAGATCAAAAAAGTAGTTCTGGCATATTCCGGCGGTCTGGATACGTCGGTTATCATCCCGTGGCTGAAGGAGCACTATGACAACTGCGAGGTCATCGCCGTTTGCGCGGATGTCGGGCAGGGCGAGGAGCTTGAGCCCGTACATGACAAGGCGCTTGCCTCGGGCGCATCGAAGGTGCATATCGTCGATCTGACGAAGGAGTTCCTCGAGGAGTACGTCTGGCCGACGCTCAAGGCGGGGGCGGTCTACGAGGGCAAATATCTGCTCGGAACATCGTTTGCACGTCCCGTGATCGCCAAGGCACTCGTCGACATCGCAAAGAGCGAGGGGGCAGATGCCATTGCGCACGGCGCGACGGGCAAAGGCAACGATCAGGTGCGCTTCGAGCTGACGGTCAAGGCGCTTGCGCCGAATCTGCAGATCATCGCTCCGTGGCGCGAGTGGGATCTCGACTCTCGTACAGCAGAGATCGAATACGCGAAGAAGCACGGCATCCCCGTCGCGACGGAGAATAAGACCTACAGCATGGATCGCAATATCTGGCATCTCTCGCATGAGGGCTCCGATCTCGAGGATCCCGCGAACGAACCGAAGAACTCCATGTTCCTCATCTCCTGCGCGCCCGAGGATGCGCCCGACGCACCGGAGTACGTCTCCATCTCGTTCGAGCAGGGCGTTCCCGTCGCCGTCAACGGGGAGAAGCTTGGCGCGGTCGAACTCCTCACGAAGCTCAACGAGATCGGCGCGCGCAACGGCGTCGGCATCGTTGACATCTGCGAGAACCGCCTCGTCGGCATGAAGTCGCGCGGTGTCTATGAGAACCCGGGCGGCTCCATCCTCTACTATGCGCACCGTGAACTCGAGTATCTCTGCCTCGACCGCGCGACCTACCACTACAAGGAGGGGCTTGCCATCCGCTACGGCGAGCTCGTCTACGACGGCATGTGGTTCTGCCAGCTGCGCGAGGCGCTTGCCGCATTCGTGGACAGCACACAGGAGACCGTGACGGGCGAGGTGCGTCTCAAGCTCTACAAGGGCAATATCATCTCGGCGGGCGCAACGTCGCCGTATTCTCTCTACAGTCAGGAATTCGTCACGTTCGAGCACGATGATGTCTACAATCAGGCGGATGCAACGGGCTTCATCAACCTCTTCGGACTGCCGCTCAAGGTGCGCGCACTCATGCAGGAGGGGCAGAAGTAATGAGCGAAAAGCTCTGGGGCGGACGCTTCTCCAAGACGACGGACGAGATGATCAACGAGTTTCAGGCGTCCATCGCATTCGACCGTCGGATGTACCGCGAGGATATTGCGGGGTCGCTTGCACACGCAGCCATGCTCGCAAAGGTTGGAATCCTCTCGGAGGAAGAGCGCGCGGCAATCGATAATGGGCTGCGTGAGATTCTCGCGCAGATCGAGAGCGGCGCATTTGAATTCAGCGTGGAGCTCGAAGATATTCATATGAATATCGAAAAGCGCCTGACCGATGCGATTGGAGATGCGGGCAGCCGTCTGCACACGGCGCGCAGCCGCAACGATCAGGTGGCGCTCGATACCCATATGTTTGTGCGTCGCTCTGTCGTGGAGGCGCTCGGTCATATTGCCGAGCTCCAACACGCGCTTGTCGAATCAGCGAACGCAAATAAGGATGTCATCATGCCGGGCTATACGCATCTGCAGCGCGCCCAGCCCATCCTCTTTGCACATCATCTTATGGCATACTTCGGTATGCTCACGCGTGATTTCGAGCGCTTTCAAGGCGTCTATGCGCGGACGGACATCATGCCGCTCGGTGCGGGGGCGCTTGCAGGCACGACACTGCCGATTGACCGTGCGTTTGTCGCGAAGAAGCTGAACTTTGAGCGCATCTATACAAACAGTCTGGATGCGGTCAGCGACCGTGACTACATCCTCGAATTCCTCTCGGCGGCATCCATCCTCATGGTGCATCTCTCGCGCCTCTCGGAGGAGATCATCCTCTGGTGCTCGCGTGAGTTCTCGTTCGTCGAGTTGGATGACGCGCACTGCACAGGCTCGTCCATGATGCCGCAGAAGAAGAACCCCGATGTCTCCGAACTCGTGCGCGGCAAGACGGGGCGCGTGGTCGGTCATCTCATGGCGATGCTCACGGCAGTCAAGGGACTCCCGCTTGCGTACAACAAGGATTTGCAGGAGGACAAGGAGGGGCTGTTCGATGCCATCGACACGGTGAACTTCAGCCTTGCCGTCTATGCGCAGCTGATTCGTGGGATGAAGGTGCGCGCGGATGTCATGCGCCACGCTGTCGAGGCGGATTTCTCGAATGCAACGGATCTTGCGGACTACCTCGTGCGTAAGGGGATGCCCTTCCGTCAGGCGCATAGCGTCTCGGGGAAAGCGGTCGCGCTCTGCATTGAGCGCGGCATTTGGCTCATGGAACTTCCGCTTGCGGACTACCAGAAACTGTCGAACCTCTTTGCCGACGATGTCTATGAGGCAATCCGCCCCGAAACCTGCGTTGCCGGTCGGAACTCCTATGGCGGTACTTCGTATGAACAGGCGGAGATGCAGCTCACTGCGGCAGAGGAACTGATGGCGGAGGAGCGGCTCATTGTATCTGCATTGGAGCAGCGGCAGGAAATCCTTTGATTTTATGGCAGGTACTAAAAATTTCATCAAAGCATAATCCTCTGTTAAGGGGTGTCAAACGCCGTATTGGGATAATATGCCCATATCAGAAAGGAGGATTTACGATGAAGAAATATGCAATTCTCGCTGCGATGGTCAGTCTGTCGCTCTCGTCGGCGGTGTCGGCGGCTCCGATCAATCATCTCGGTACACATGACACCGCCATCGGCGTCGGTACGAAAGAGGCCTATATCGAGCATAAGGCGGCGGACGATATCACGATCGGCGTGGGGCGCAACGATCGCGATGAATACGGCAATCCGAAGGATGTCTATATGCAGTACAATGTCCTCGGGCAGAACATTCGACTGCTTGGAGGCTATCGCTGGGATATGGGGCAGAGAAACGAGGACAATGCTTATGGAGGGCTTGCACTCAGCACGCCATCTGTGCTCGGTTTCAATGCCTATGCGTCCTATATTGCGGGCAAGGATTTCAACGAGTCGCAGGTCGGATTCAACAAATCGCTGATTGCAAATCTGGATCTTAATGTGAACTATCACAACTTCAAGCCGGATCACGGCAGCCGTGAGAACGGCGTCGGCGTCGGACTCACGATGCGCTTCTGAGCACATACATAATCGGCACTCCTTGCAGATGCGGGGAGTGCCTTTTGTCGTGGTGCGCCCGGCGGCGCACGTTTCTAAGCGGTGAAAGATCGGAGTCTGTCCGGTAGCGGGAAAGACATTTTGCGGTATGCGGACGACATCATCCTGCTCGCCAAGAGCAGGCGAGCCGCACAGCGAATCCTGACCAAGAGCACAGACTATCTTGAGGGAAACCTGAAACTGAAAGTCAACCAAGAGAAAAGCAGAACGGTCAGTGTGTTCGCAACGAAGCAATTCAAGTATCTCGGATTCGCGCTGGGGAAAAACGGAAGCGGCGTATATGTACGAGTCCACCCGCAAGCGTGGAAGAAGATGAAAGCCAAGCTCAAAGAACTGGCGTCTCGGAGGAGGGTGCAGAAACTGCCGACATCTCTGGGCAAGATAAAAGTATAGGAATCACTGATAAAATGAAGTCCGTCAGATTGGCGTAGATTTTTTCGTCCGATTGAGGAGGCAAACCGGACGCAGAGTGGTGCTCTGTGGAGGATTTGCCGACAAAAAGCGGGCAAAAAAGATGCGCTAAGATGGCGGTGCTGAATTTATCAGTGCTTCCTATATATGCGAGGGGGGCTGAACTACTACGGGATAGCGAACATGGAGCATCGCATAGAGGAATTGAACAAATGGCTGTACCATCGCGTAAGGATGTGTATCTGGAAGCAATGGAAGAAGCCGAGGATGAAGATACGGAATCTATGCAAGTTGGGAGTACCCTTTGCAACAGCCTACAAAGCAGGAAACTGCCGGAGAGGTTGTTGGTGGACAAGCAACACGGTAGCGGTCAAGATGGCGATGACAAAAGAAAGACTGATACGCTTCGGCTTTTATGACTTAGCCGAGGCATATCAGTCTGTACACGCAACCTATTGAAACCGCCGTGTACCGAACGGTACGCACGGTGGTGTGAGAGGACGGCGGCTAATCACCGCTTCCTACGCGATTGTGCATTAGGTCACTGCAGAGCTTCCTGTAATACCTTCATATTCTTTTTCATCGTATCAATATATGCGTCCTTTGCTGCGGGCGTCGCCTCACCGGTCACAACGGGATCGAGCGTGTAGATCTTGGCGCCCGTCTCACGTGCAATGGTCTCAGCAGCGGCGGGGGAGTACTGCGGCTCTGTAAAGAGCACCTTCGTCGGCAGCGCGTTCACCTGCTCGATGGTCTCCTGCAGCTCCGTCGGCGTCGGCTCCGTTCCCGGCTCGCGTTCTACCACGCCAATGATGTTCAGATGGAACTCCTTTGCAAAGTAGGGGAATGCCTCATGGAAGGTGACAATATCCTTGTGGGGAACATTGTCGAGTGCCGCGTGCATCTCATTCTTGAGCGCCGTGAGTTTTTCGATATAGGCAGCGGCGTTCTTCTCGTATTTTTCGGCATGTGCGGGATCGGCTTCCTTCAGTTGATCGGCAATGTTGCGCACCTGAGCGATTTCATTGGTCACGCTGAGCCAGACATGGGGATTGTCTCCCTCATCATCGTGAATGAGTTCAATGCCGCGCGAGGCATCAATGACCTTGAGCTTTTTCTGCTGCTCCGTCACTTTGTCCATGAAGTCCTCCATGCCGGCGCCATTGATGACGAATGCATCCGCTTTTTCGAGCGTCTTCATGTCCTCTGTCATGAGCTGGTAATCATGCAGGCAGCCGGTCTGCGGCTTCGTCATATTATATACTTCCACGCCATCCACGCCGTCCGTGATGTTGATGGTAGCAACATACATGGGATAGAACGAGGTCACGATGCGGAACGGCTCCGCACTTTTCTTTTCTGCGGTTTTGTCTGCGCCGCCGCAGCCGACCAGTGCGACAGAGAGGACAAGCAGCAGAAGGGATAGAATTTTTGTTGTACTGCGCATGGGTAACAGATCTCCTTAATGAATATAGCTGAACATTTTGTGGATTTAATCAAACCTCACATAATGAAATCATAGCGCAGGCTGAGATGTATTGTCAATACTCTGAGAGTAAAATATAAAAATTTTTTATTGTTGCATACTATGTATAAATAGATGTTCAAACGAACAGTTGATGATATCATCCTATGTTTTGTGAAAATTTCATTACGCGATTGACACGGATTATCTCTATGGGGTATAATGTCCTTGCATCATTTATCGGTGCAAAATTACTCCGCGCGTGGAGGGAGGGGAAATGCATGGCAAATGAAATCAAGGTCGGCAAGAACGAGTCGATCGATAGTGCTCTCCGCCGCTTTAAGCGTATGTCACAGAAGGCCGGCACTCTTGCCGAAGTTCGAAAGCGTGAACATTACGAGAAACCGAGCGTTCGCCGCAAGAAGAAATCTGAGGCAGCGCGTAAACGCAAATACAGGGGCTGATTGCAAAAGGCATCCGTGGACACTGTTCTGCGGATGTTTTTCTATTCTGTTCCTCTGAGGAAAGGATGAAGCATATGTCATTGATGGAAAAACTCACAGCAGATATGAAGGACGCTATGAAGCAGGGCGAGAAGGAGCGGCTGTCTGTCATTCGCCTCGTGCGCGGTGCCGTTCGTCAGGCTGAGATTGACGGCAAGAAGACGCTGAACGATGATGAGATCATCGGTGTAATCACGAAGGAAGTGAAGATGCGCCGTGACTCCATTGAGGAGTTTGAACGCGGCGGACGCGCAGATCTCGTGAATAAGACCAAGGCGGAGATCGACATTCTGATGCCCTATCTGCCCGCGCAGCTCAGTGCCGATGAGGTCAAGAAGATCGTTGAGGAAGCCGTCGCCGAGGTCGGTGCGACGACCGCAAAGGACATGGGCAAGGTCATGGGCGTTCTCATGCCGCGCGTCAAGGGGCGTGCTGACGGCAAGCTCGTGAACGAAATCGTCCGCTCCCTTTTGAAGTAGGAAATTCATATCGTATAAAATCCCCGCACATTCCTTTTGACAAAGGTGCGGGGATTTTCGTATAATTGGGAATGGAATAGAACATCAGTAGAACCTTAAAGGAGTGCACGATATGGCAGAGAAGGACAAGAAGGATACAAAGCGGGACAAGCCGATGACGCGCGAAGAGGCTCTGGAGAATGCACTCAAGCAAATTGAGAAAGCGCATGGCAAAGGCGCGATCATGCGTCTCGGCGAAGCAAAGGCAAACATGAATATCGATGTCATATCGACCGGTATTCTGCCGCTGGATATAGCACTCGGTGTCGGCGGAATCCCGCGCGGACGCATCATCGAGGTGTATGGTCCCGAGTCCTCCGGTAAGACAACCGTCACCCTCCATATGATTGCCGAGGCACAGAAGGCAGGGGGGCTTGCCGCATTCATCGACGCCGAGCATGCCCTTGACCCGGAGTATGCGCGCAAGCTGGGCGTCAATACCGAGGATCTCCTGATCTCTCAGCCGGATACAGGCGAGCAGGCGCTTGAGATTGTGGACGCACTTGTGCGCAGCGGTGCCATTGACATCATCGTTGTCGACTCGGTTGCAGCGCTCGTACCAAAATCCGAGATCGAGGGGGACATGGGTTCCTCCGTGGTCGGACTGCAGGCGCGCCTCATGAGTCAGGCAATGCGCAAGCTCACGGGCATCATCAGCAAGACGCGCACGGTCGCTGTCTTTATCAATCAGCTGCGCGAGAAAATCGGCGTATCCTATGGCAATCCAGAGACGACGACGGGCGGTCGGGCACTCAAATTCTATGCCTCCGTGCGCATTGACGTGCGTCGTGCAGACTCCATCAAGCAGGGGACGGAATCCCTTGGCAACCGCACGCGCGCAAAGATCGTCAAGAACAAGGTTGCTCCCCCGTTCAAAACGGCAGAATTTGACATCATTTACGGTGAAGGTGTCTCGCGCCTGGGCAGCATCATCGACATGGGCGTCGAGCTGGACATCGTGAACAAGAGCGGTGCATGGTATGCCTATGAGGGGGAGCGCCTCGGGCAGGGCAAGGAAAACGCAAAGGCGACCTTGGAGGAAAAGCCGGAGCTGATCGCCGAGATCGAGGAGAAGATCCGCACGAAACTTCTTGTGGAGGGGGCTGCGCCGAAAAAGAAGGGTTCGAAAAAAACTTCTGCAGAGGCAGATCAGGATGCCCCTGATATTCCTGAGGAAGAGGCAATGCCGGAGACGGATGAATGAATGACACGAGCGCCGTGCCAAAGAAGCGCGGTCGAAAATCGCAGGCAAAGACTGCTCTTGTGACTGCTGTTGACTATCTTGCGCGGCAGGCGCACAGCGAAAAGAAACTGCGTGAAAAACTGGAGCGCAAGGGCTTCCCGGAGGAGGAGATCGATGCCGCCATTGCGCGCCTGATCGAGCGCGGCTATCTGGACGATGCAGATCTCTGCGCGCAGCAGTTCATGTACCTCTACAACGAGAATCGAAACTCT
Organism: Selenomonas sp. oral taxon 126; assembly: GCF_001683335.1. Lineage (GTDB taxonomy): Bacteria > Bacillota > Negativicutes > Selenomonadales > Selenomonadaceae > Centipeda. Next base: position 2,510,374 of record NZ_CP016201.1, on the reverse strand, counting down.
GTCCGACAGATCTGTGCGAAGCTCATGCAGCGCGGCTTTGACCACGATCTCGTATGGAGTGTCGTGCCGGAAGATACCTTCGAGCGGGAGATTGCCACAGCGGAGCGCGTACTTGCAATGAAGTATCAGCCGACGGGCAGTCGTCAAAAGATGATGGCGAATCTCTATCAAAAGGGATTCTCCGTCGATGCGGCGCGTCATGCCGTGGAAAATTATACAGAGGGTGCAGAAGAGTAAATAGGAAAGGACTTCCATGATGAACAGACCCGATGCCGGCGAAATGATTCTGGTGCTTGATTTCGGCGGGCAGTACAACCAGCTCATTGCGCGCCGTGTGCGCGAGAACTCCGTATATTGTGAGGTACATCCACATACATTGTCCTTGGAGCGCATTCGTGAGCTTGCACCGCGCGGCATTATTCTGACGGGCGGTCCAAACAGCGTCTACGGGGAGGATGCCGTCACCGCGCCGAAGGAGCTCTTTTCGCTCGGGATTCCCGTCCTCGGCATCTGCTACGGCGCGCAGCTGATGGCACATCTCTGCGGCGGACGCGTTGAGACAGCACCGACGAGTGAATACGGAAAGACAGAAGTCGACATCACAGACGGTAGCTCCTTGCTGTTTGACGGCATTCCGTCAAAAAATATCTGCTGGATGAGTCACACGGACTATATCAGCAAATTGCCCGCAAACTTCCATACAACGGCAAGCACTCCGGTATGTCCGATTGCAGCGATGGAAAATCCTGTGGAACCCCTCTATGCGGTGCAGTTCCATCCCGAAGTCATGCACACGGAAAATGGATCGAAGATACTCCGCAATTTTGTCTATCATGTCTGCAAATGCACAGGTACGTGGCGCATGGATTCCTTCGTCAAAAAGACGGTGGAGGAGCTGCGGCAGAAGATTGGTACGGGGCGTGCGCTCTGTGCGCTCTCGGGCGGTGTGGACTCCTCCGTCGCCGCCGTCCTGCTCTCAAAGGCAATCGGCAGCCAACTCACCTGCGTCTTTGTCGATCACGGACTCCTGCGCAAGAACGAGGGGGACGAAGTCGAGGCGGTCTTTGGAACGTCCGGCACCTACGATGTCAACTTTGTGCGCATCAATGCGCGCGACCGCTTCTATGCGAAACTCAAGGGCGTAACGGAGCCGGAGCAGAAACGCAAGATCATCGGGGAGGAATTCATCCGCGTCTTTGAGGAGGCAGCACGCGAGATCGGTGTGGTCGATTTCCTCGTGCAGGGGACGATCTATCCCGATGTCATTGAGAGCGGACTTGGCAAATCCGCCGTCATCAAGTCGCATCACAACGTCGGAGGACTTCCCGATCACGTCGACTTCAAGGAGATCGTCGAGCCGCTCCGCCTCCTCTTCAAGGATGAAGTGCGTGCCGCAGGGCGTGAACTCGGCATTCCGGACTATCTCGTCGACCGTCAGCCCTTCCCGGGGCCGGGGCTCGGCATCCGCATCATCGGCGAAGTCACGGCAGATAAGGTGCATATTGTGCAGGAGGCAGACGCCATCTATCGTGAGGAAATTGCAAAAGCAGGCATCCAAAAGAACCTCGGACAGTATTTCGCCGCGCTCACGAATATGCGCTCCGTCGGCGTCATGGGAGACGGACGCACCTACGACTACGCCGTCATTCTGCGCGCCGTCGAGACCGGCGACTTCATGACGGCAGAGGCGGCACAGCTCCCGTGGGACGTGCTGTCGAGGGTCACGACCCGCATTGTCAACGAGGTTCGCGGCGTAAATCGCGTGCTCTACGACTGCACAGGCAAACCTCCTGCCACCATAGAACTCGAGTAAAGGTTGACAGCATGGCATGAATATGTTATCATGCTCTATCGTAGGCGTATAGCCTGTTTGGGCGCGAGCCCATCCCCAACCGCACGGCGAGGTCATACAATCGGCTCTGCCGAACCGCAACCGGCGAGTAACAATATAGGGAGGTGTTTTCATGTATGCAATCGTAAAGACGGGCGGCAAGCAGTACAAGGTCGCTGAGGGCGATACCATTTTTGTGGAGAAGCTCGAGGCGGGCGAGGGCGAGTCTGTCGTTTTCGATCAGGTGCTGACCGTTGTGAATGACGCTGATGTCAAAATCGGTCGTCCGATGCTGGACGGTGCGAAGGTGACGGGCAAGGTCATGGCGCACGGCAAGGGCAAGAAGATTCTGGTCTTCAAGTACAAGGCGAAGTCTAACTACCGCAAGCGTCAGGGTCATCGTCAGCCGTTCACGAAGGTCGTCATCGAGAAGATCGAGGCGTAATTTGTGATCTCGGTTGAAATCTTCACGAATGAAGACGGGATGATTACGGGGTACACAGTTACAGGGCACAGCGGCACGGCAAAACGCGGACAGGATATTGTCTGCGCCGGCGTATCGGCTCTGACCCAGTCGGCGCTTCTCGGAATCATGGAGCATCTGCATCGCACCGTCGATTATGACATTGCGAGCGGGAATCTCAACATGCGGCTGAAAGAGCCGGACGATTCCACCGAGGCGATTCTGCGCACCATGTATATGGGGCTTGCAGAAATTGAGAAGATCAGCCCGAAAGGTATTCGAATTCAGGAAGTAAAGGGGTGAACAGATTGTTCTCGTTTGATTTGCAGCTTTTTGCACATAAAAAGGGTGTCAGCTCGACACGCAATGGACGCGACAGCCATTCCAAGCGCCTTGGCGTAAAGGAGCAGGCAGGTACGCATGTGACGGCAGGCAGCATCATCGTTCGTCAGCGTGGCACGCATTTCCATCCGGGGCACAACGTCGGCATCGGCAAGGACGACACGATCTTTGCGAAGATCGACGGCAAGGTTGCCTTCGAGCGCAAGGGGCGTCATCAGCGCCAGATCAGTGTGTATCCGCTTGCGGAGGCCGCTGTTTAATCTTGTTATATGTGGATGCCTGTGCCCTCGTGGGTACAGGCTCTTTTAGAAGCTGTTTTCACAAGTGAAATGCTGCACTTGCGAAAGCAGCTTCTTATGTAGGGGGACGTATGCAGTTCATTGACCGCGCACAGATTACGGTGAAGGCAGGAGATGGCGGACACGGCAAGTCTGCCTTCCGTCACGAGAAATTCATGCCGAAGGGCGGTCCGTCGGGCGGAGACGGCGGGCGCGGTGGAGATGTCATATTCCGCGCAGACCGTAATTTGAATACGCTCCTCTCGTTCCGTTTTCACCGCAAATTCATCGCGAAGAACGGCGAGAATGGCGAGCATAAGAACCAGTTCGGCAGAAATGCACAGCACCTCTATGTCGATGTCCCGCCCGGCACGATTGTCACCGATGAGGCGACGGGGGAGGTGCTTGCTGATCTCACAGAGGTCGGTATGGAGGCTGTCATTGTGCGTGGGGGACGCGGAGGGCGCGGCAATGCGAAGTTTGCAAATGCGGCGAATCGTGCCCCGTCCTTTGCCGAATTCGGTGAGCCGGGCGAAAGCCGCAAGCTGCGTCTGGAGCTGAAACTCCTCGCAGATGTCGGTTTGGTCGGCTATCCGAGCGTCGGCAAGTCGAGCCTTGTCGCCTCCTGCTCCGCGGCACGTCCCGAGATTGCGGATTATCACTTTACGACGCTCACGCCCGTTCTCGGCGTCGTGCAGACGGACTACGAGAAGAGCTTCGTCATGGCAGATATCCCCGGACTCATTGAGGGGGCTGCCGACGGCGTTGGTCTGGGGCATGATTTCCTGCGCCATGTCGAGCGCACACGCCTCATCCTGCATGTTGTGGATGCCTCGGGCATTGAGGGGCGCGATCCCGTCGAGGACTACTACAAGATCAATACGGAACTCGCGCGCTACAGTGAGAAGATTGCACGTCGCACTCAGATTCTTGTGGCGAACAAGATTGACCTCCCCTCTGCGGAGGAACATCTGCCGCGCCTGAAGGAGCTCGCCGAACGCGAGGGACTGGAAATCTTTGCCATCTCAGCGGCGACCCGCGCGGGGGTGCAGGAGCTGATCGACCACATCGGCGCATGGCTCGATGCCTATGTCCCGGAACCGGAGTCTGAGGAGGAAGAAATCGCCGTCTTTGACCAGAATGCCGAGGATGACGAGAAGGTGACGATCTCGCGCAACGATGCGGGCGACTTCATTGTATCCGGCAAGGCGATTGAAAAGCTCGTTGCCATGACGAATTTCAACAACGACGAGGCGGTACGTCGTTTCCAGTACATCTGGCGCCTCAAGGGACTCGATGAAAAGCTGCGCGCACGCGGTATCAAAGAGGGCATGACCGTACACATCGGGGATATGGCATTCGACTATCAGGATTAAAGGGGGAAGGATCTTGCTGCGAAACTCTCTGACCAGTAAACAGATTCGTAAGCTGCGCTCGCTCGGCATGACGGAGGACGCTGTCGTCATGATCGGGAAAGAAGGGGTGTCGCCTACAGTCGTTGCCTCCGCACGCGAGGCGATCAAGAGGCGTGAGCTCATCAAGGTGCGCGTGCTGCAAAACGCCCCCGATGAGCCGGAGGATGCCATCACCGTTCTTGCAGAGCGTGCAGATGCGAATCTCGTTCAGGTGATCGGACGGAACGGACTGCTCTTCCGACGCAATTTCGACAAGCCCAGGATTGAGCTATGAGTGCACGAGATCAACTCCGCTTTGCAAAGCGCATCGTAGTCAAGGTGGGGACGAGCACGCTCACGCATCCATCGGGCGGCATGAATCTCCATCGCATCGAGCATCTCGTGCGCGAGCTCATCGACGAGGCGAATCAGGGCAAGGACATCCTACTCGTCTCCTCCGGCGCGATTGCAGCGGGGATGAATGCCCTCGGACTGACAGAGCGCCCTGCAAGTGTGCCCGCACGGCAGGCGCTTGCGGCAATCGGTCAGGGAGCGCTGCTCCACATTTACGAGAAGTTCTTTCACGAGTACGGGCGCACAATGGCTCAGGTGCTTCTCACGAAGGAAAATGCCGCGCGTCACCATCAGTACATGAATTCACGCAACGCACTCCTCGCGCTCCTCGGCATGAATGTCATTCCCGTCATCAACGAGAATGACGCCGTTGCAGTCGATGAGATCAAGATTGGGGACAACGACAATCTGTCCGCTGTCGTCGCCGCACTCGTCGATGCCGATGCGCTCATAATCCTCTCGGATATTGACGGCGTATATACGGCAAACCCACGCACGGATACGTCTGCGAGACTGATCTCGGAGATTCCGGAGATCACGCCGGAGGTCGAGCACATTGCGGGCGGGGCAGGATCTGCACAGGGCACAGGCGGGATGCAGACGAAGATCGAGGCCGCCAAGATTGCCCAGAACGCCGGCGTGACGATGGTGATTGCGCGCGGTGATGAGGACGGCATCGTCCGCAGCATCCTGCGCGGTGAAGAAATTGGGACACTTTTTCCGGCGCGTGAGGCACATCTCAGAACGCGCAAGAGCTGGCTCGCATTCGGTCAGCGTCTGATGGGGGAGATCGCCGTAGACGAAGGCTGTATTCTTGCCATGCGCCGTGGGGCGAGCCTGCTCGCAGTCGGTGTGACCGACGTTTACGGTGAATTCTCCGCAGGGGACACAATACGCGTCCTCAGTCCTGACGGTCAGGAGATCGCACGCGGCATCACGGCATATAATGCCGCAGACATTGCACGCCTGATGGGGCATCAGACGGCAGACTTTCCGACGCTCATTGCGGATGCGGCGCATGAGGAAGTCATTCATCGGGACAATATGGTGCTGATGGTATAAGGAGTACGAAGATGATGGAGCAGGAGATTCGCGCACAGGCAGAGGCGGCAAAGACGGCATCCTATCAGCTTGCAGTCCTTCGGACGGACGTCCGAAATGCGGCGCTCTCTGCGATGGCAGACGCTCTGATATCGCATACAGACGAGATTCTCCGTGAAAATGCGGCAGATGTCGCAGAGACTGCCAGCACGGGAACACGCGCTTCCTATCTGGATCGTCTGCGCCTTGATGAGGAGCGCGTTGCTGCTATGGCGGAGGGGCTTCGCCTGACGGCAGCGCTGCCCGACCCGCTTGGCAGGGAGGACTACTCGGTGCGCCGTCCCAATGGGCTGGAGATCAGGAGGATGCGCGTCCCACTCGGCGTTGTTGGCATGATCTACGAGGCACGTCCGAACGTGACCTCTGATGCCATCGGACTCTGTCTGAAATCGGGCAATGCCGTCCTTCTGCGCGGCGGCTCGGATGCGCTCCGCTCCAACCGTATCATAGCGGATGTGCTTTCGCACGCTGCATACAGTGCGGGGATTCCGACAGGTGCCGTCCAGCTGCTCGCAATGAAGGAGCGTGCCGCCGTCGATGTTATGACGCATCTGACGGGGCTGCTCGCTGTCATCATTCCGCGCGGCGGCGCGGGACTCATCCGCCGTATCGTCGAGAGCAGCACAGTTCCCGTCATAGAGACGGGTGCGGGCGTCTGCCATATCTACGTAGACCGTGCAGCTGATACAGCGATGGCGCTCCGCATTGTGGAGAATGCGAAGGTCTCGCGTCCCTCGGTCTGCAATGCGGCGGAAACGCTGCTCGTCCACGAAGGGATTGCAGCAGAGTTCCTGCCTCAGATGGCTGCGCTCCTCTGTGCGGACGGCGTGGAACTGCGCGGATGCAGCAAGACCTGCCGCATCCTGCCGAACATCTCCGCAGCAATGGAGGAGGATTGGTCAACCGAGTACGGGGATCTCATCCTGTCCGTCCGCATCGTGGAGGATCTCGATGCGGCTGTCGCTCATATCAACCGCTATAATACAGGACATTCCGAAACGATTGTCACGAACGACATACGGGCGGCACATGACTTTCAGCAGAGAGTGGATGCCTCGACCGTCTATGTCAACGCTTCAACGCGATTTACGGATGGCTTCGAGTTCGGCTTTGGCGCAGAGATCGGCATCAGCACGCAGAAGCTCCACGTGCGCGGTCCGATGGGGCTGGACGCCCTGACCAGCACGAAGTATCTCGTCTATGGCGAGGGGCAGATACGTGGGAGCGCCCCCGTGAAAAAATGAGCGCATGCGACACCTGAATGCCTATCTGTGTACGATCAAACAATATGCAAAGTCGCCAAAAGGACGTCACGATATACTTGACTATCTGTATGCAAGCGTTATATTTATATTGACGACTGTGCTCATAATGGTATTTCTGTGGATCGTGAGGTGAGTGCTTTGAAGCGGCGCATTGGAATTATGGGCGGCACATTCGACCCAATCCATATGGGACACCTTATTACTGCGGAGATGGTGCGCGCTGACGCGCATTTGGACGAGATTCTCTTCATTCCGTCCGCCCGTCCGCCGCATAAGGACGGGGCGCGTGCGGCATCCGCCGAGGATCGCCTCATCATGACGAAGTATGCAGTCGCGGAGAACCCATATTTTTCCGTCTCGGATATCGAACTAAAAAGAGACGGCCCTTCCTATACGGTGGATACGATTGCGCAGCTTCGCTCCAATTTGGGAGATGCGGAGCTCTTCTTTATCACAGGTGCAGATGCCATGAACGACCTCTATCTCTGGCACGAGCCGGAGCAGCTTCTGCGTTCCTGCCGCTTCATCGTTGCGACACGGCAGGGCGTTCCGCTGGACGAGGTTCTGATTGCAGAAAAATTTACGGCAGAGGAACGCAGTCACATCGAGGTGCTGCCGACACCGCATTTGGAGATCTCCTCGACCATCATTCGCGCGCGCATCCGCGCGGGACTGTCCATCCGCCATCTTGTTCCGCGCGATGTGGAGGAGTATATTGAGAAAAGGGGGTTGTACCGTGAGCATGACAAAGACCTATGAGGAGATGCGCGCCATCTTGGAGCAGCAGCTGACCCCGAGCCGCTATCAGCATTCCCTTGGCGTTGCGGAGACGGCTGCTACGCTGGCACGTCGCTTCGGCATGAATGAGGAGCGCGCACGTGTTGCGGGTCTCCTGCATGACTGCGGGCGCGCATACGAAACGGCTGCGCTCCCGATGGAGGCGCGCCGGCGGGGGATTCCCATCGGGAAAATCGAGTCTGCCATGCCGCTCCTCCTCCATGCCTATGTAGGCGCATATCTGATCTATGAGCTCTACGGCGTGAACGATGCGGCAATTGCGCAGGCAGTCTGGCGGCATACGGTCGGCGGCGCGAACATGACAGCGCTCGACAAGATCATCTACTATGCAGATATGATCGAGCCGTCGCGCGCCTATCCCGAGGTGGAGCATCTGCGGGAACTTGCACGCACAGCCTCGCTGGATGAGATGATGCTCGTCGGGCTGACGGAGTCCATCATCTTCGTCGCACAAAAGGGCGGACTTATTCATCCCGATACGATTACGGCGCGAAATGAACTCATACTTTCCCGCTGAGCGCCGTGCTGTTTTAAAGAGGAGAGGGGGTGGCGATGTCGGAATACGATGCAGAGGAACTAGCTGCACAATTACAGAGCGAAAATTCCCGTGAGAATATAAAAAAGCGTCGCAGTCAGCGGGCACGCCGCCGCCGTATGGCACTCCTGAAGGGCATCTTCCGCCTCATCTGTACGATCTTCCTGCTTGCGGCAATTGGCATTGCAGGTTACTATATCGTTGGCTGGGGGGTACAGGCATATCGCGATGTGCGCGATATGTACGAGGCGTATCTCATCAGGCAGGAGGCAAATCGGGGCGAGGTGGATGTCCGTTTTGACGGCTATACGAATGTACTCGTCCTCGGTCTGGATGATGCGGTCAACATGGATAACGCGGAGGAACAACGAGCCGACGCCATCCTCCTCATCAGCATGGAAAATGCAACGGGCAAGGTGCGGATTCTCAACATCCCGCGCGATACATGGGTGCAAATGGCACAGGGTAAGGGCGAGACACGACTCGCCAATGTCTACGCCGTAGGAGGAGCGCCTCTGATGGTGCGGACGATCAATCAGATGTTTGACATCTCCATTCATCAGTATGTCGTCATCGACCTTGCAACATTCGGACAGATTGTCGATGCTGTCGGAGGCATTGATCTCTATATCGAGCGCAACATGGACTATGACGATCCGGAGGCAGGCCTTTCCATCCATATGCGGCAGGGCTATCGCCATCTGGACGGCGTGGGGGCGGAACACTATCTGCGCTATCGCAGCGACGATCTTGGTGATCTCGGACGCACGCAGCGCCAGCAGAAATTTGTCAAGGCATTTTATGCAAAACTTCTGCGCGTCGATACACTGCCCAAAGTCCCGGCCATCGCAGATATTCTAAAACAGAATGTGACGACGAGCGCAGAGCTGTTTGACTCTGTGCATATCGGCAACGTCATTCGAAAGCTGAACATTGAGCCGCCGCGTACCATCATGCTGCCCGGGGACTTTTCACGGGACGATGATACCGTTTGGATTATGGATCGTGCAGCAACGGACGAAATCATTCATGAACTTTTCCCGCCGGAGACGACGGGTGCGGAGTAACAGGAGGGAACAGCTTGACAGAGCAGGAAAAATGCCGTGTGATTTGCGCGGCGGCAGATGAAAAAAAAGCACGCGATATCGTGCAGATGGACATGATCGGACTCATGTCGACGAATGATTATTTCGTGATCTGCTCTGCGAACACGGCGACACAGGTGCGCGCAATTGCAGATAACATTGAAGAAAAAATGGAGGAAGCGGGCATTTCCTTCCTGCACAAGGAGGGCTACCGCGAGGGCGAGTGGGTTCTGCTCGACTATGGCGATACCGTCGCGCATATCTTCCAGCAGGAGGCACGCGAATACTACGCTCTGGAGCGCCTGTGGGGCGATGCGAAGCTGACTCCATACGAGGAATAGAATTCATGCAGGAAAGAACGCAGAGGGACAAAGCGGCGCGGCGTCCGTGCAAATACGGACCAAGTCAGGTTGCCGAGCTCACCGCCGTGCGCGAAAGTGAGCTGGGCGTATTTCTGGATGCGGAGACGGGCAATACAAGCGACGATATCCTGCTGCATACCATCCAGCAGACCGCGCCCGTCAAGGTCGGGGATCGCGTCCGCGTCTTTCTCTATCTTGACCCAAAGCGTAGACTGACTGCGAGTATGCGCACCCCCCGTATGAAGGAGGGGCAGGTCGCCCGTCTGCGCGTCATCAACGTCACGAAGGAGGGCGCGTTCCTCGATGTCGGCGCGGAGCGCGGCATCTTCCTGCCCTATGCCGGGATGCGCGGCCGTCCGCAGATCGGCGAGACCGTATGGGCAAAGCTCTACACGGATAAATCCGGGCGGCTCGCCGTGACGATGGAGGTGGAGGATGAGCTGCGTCGCGCCTCACGTCCTGCCGAAGGCGTGCGCGTAGGAGACCGTCTGAAAGCATCGGTCTACAATATCACCGAGCGCGGCATCTTCCTCTTCACCGAAGAACGCTACATCGCATTTATCGATCATCGCGAGGTTCAGAATCGCCCGCGCGTAGGAGAGACCGTAGAGATACGCGTCACCTATCTGCGTGAGGATGGACGCCTGAACGCATCGCTCCGTCCGCCGAAGGAAGCCGCCCGCATCGAGGATGCAGATCGCCTTCTTGCCCTCCTGATGGAACACGACGGCAAGATGCCGTACACCGATGCCACCTCACCCGAGGTCATTCAGGATCGCTTTCATATCAGCAAGGCGGCGTTCAAGCGCGCGCTTGGCAGACTGCTCAAAGATGGTGTCGTTGAACAGCGCGATGGTTGGACGTATTTATCAGAGAAAAACAAAAAGTCCTAGATTTTTATGAAAACAAGCAGGATTTTTTTCCCGAAGGGCGAATAGAGAGCATAGCAAACAATGTTTACGAGCATGGGGGAGAGAGATAAATGGCAGATACGGTTACAGAAGAGAGAAAAGGCATCCTGCTTGAGACAGGCACGAACGAATTTGAGATTGTCGAGTTCAGCATTGGGAAGGTGAACTACGGCATCAATGTCGCAAAGGTGCGTGAGGTCATCACACGCACACCAGTGACGGCAATGCCCGAGGCGCATCCCTATGTCGACGGGCTGTTCACGCTGCGCGGCAAGGCGATTCCGCTGGTCAACATGGCACGCTGCCTGAATCTCCAAACGGTGGACGAGCTTCAGAACATCATTGTCACAGAGATCAACAACTACGATATTGGCTTCCTCGTCGGCAGCGTCTACCGCATTCACCGCATCTCATGGAAGAATATGGAGCCCGCGCCGAATGTAGGTGAGGGGTCGCGTGTCGTCGGTATCATCAAGATGGAGGATCGCATTGTTCTCCTGCTTGACTTTGAGACCATCATTGCTGAGATCAACCCGGAGATCAACCAGAAGCTCACGACGGTCACGGAGGCAACACAGGATGCCAAAACGCGTCGTGGTACAGCACATATCGTGGTTGCAGAGGACTCCAAGATGCTGCGTGACCTCCTTGTGAACACATTACATGAGGCGGGCTACAAGTTCATCCGCGACTTCGGCAATGGACAGGATGCATGGGATTACTTGCAGGATCTTGCACGCAAGAATGGCCCGATCGAGAACCATGTGCGCATCATTATCTCCGATGTTGAGATGCCGAAAATGGACGGACATCGTCTGCTCAAGCTCGTGCGCGAGGATGATCGTCTGGGCGAGGTTCCACTCGTGCTCTTCTCCTCCCTCATCAGCGAGGAGATGCGGCGCAAGGGTGAGAGCCTTGGTGCATCGGGTCAGGTGTCGAAGCCGGAGATCAATCAGCTCATCGACCTCCTGGATACGCTCACCTTCGGCGAGCCGCTTCACGATGTCGTTGACGAACACTAAATTCCAGTAATGTAAGGACTGCTGTACTCGGTATGGCAGTCCTTTTGGCGTTCTATTGACATGACTCTAAAATCTCGTTATCATAGAGTCCAAGGAGATGGTAAAATGAAGGTAGCAGTTCTCATGGGAAGCGACTCCGACTGGCCAATCTTAAAGCCTGCGGTCGAGCTCCTCAAGCAATTCGGCATTGAGCCTGTGGTCAAGGTTGCCTCGGCACATCGCACGCCGTCAAATGTGCGTGACTTTGTCATGGAGGCCGACCACAACAAGGAGTTTGCGGCATTCATCGTTGCAGCAGGTGCAGCGGCACATCTTGCAGGAGTCGTTGCAAGCTATACGATTAAGCCGGTCATCGGCATTCCTGTCAATGCAACGCCTCTCAACGGGATGGATGCCTTGCTCAGCACGGTGCAGATGCCGTCGGGCGTACCCGTTGCATCCATGGCGATCAACGGCGCAAAGAATGCTGCGATCTTCGCGGCGGAGATTCTTGCTGTCTATGATGCTTCGATTGCAGAAGCCCTGATGGACTATCGTGAAAAAATGGTACTCGATGTCGAGGCAAAGGCAGATCGCGTAGCAGCTCAGCTGTAAGTTGTTGTGAATCATGGAATAGGATTTTCCCCTGATTGGGAATAATGGAAAGGCAGGCCTATGATGGAACGCAAAGAGGCTCTTTACGAGGGTAAGGCAAAGATTATCTATGCAACGGAACATCCGGACGAGTATCTCGTCTATTACAAGGACGATGCAACGGCGGGGAACGGTGCAAAACGCGGCACGATTGCGGACAAAGGCGTCATGAACAACAAGATGACGGCGTTCTTCTTCGATCTTCTTGCCAAAGAGGGAATTGCACACCACTATATCTCCATGCCGAGCGACCGCGAGATGATTGTCAAGAAACTCACGATCATTCCGCTCGAGGTCATCATCCGCAATGTCGCGGCGGGTTCTCTGGCGCAGCGCCTTGGACTTGAGGAAGGTGTCCCCATGCCGTTCCCAATCATTGAATACTGCTACAAAAACGACGACCTCGGCGATCCCATGCTCAACCGCTATCACATCCGTGCGATGAAGATTGCAACAGATGCGGAGCTCGACGAGATCGAGCGGATGTCGCTCAAGATCAACGATGTTCTGACGAAGTTCCTCAAGACGAAGAAGGTCGATCTCATCGACTTCAAGCTGGAATTCGGCAAGGACGCACAGGGGAATATCATCCTCGCTGATGAGATTTCGCCGGACAACTGCCGGTTCTGGGACAGCGATACGAAGGAGAAACTGGATAAGGATCGTTTCCGCCGCGACCTCGGCAATGTAGAGGACGCCTATAAGGAAATGCTTCACAGGCTGACGGGAGAAGCATAAGCACAATGTACGAAAAAGTGCCAAAGTGGAAGGAAGAATGCGGCATCTACGGAGTATACTCCTATGCGGAGGATGTCTCCGAGATGACGTATCTCGGACTCTTTGCGCTCCAGCACCGCGGTCAGGAGAGTGCAGGCATTGCGCTGACGGACGGCTATTGGATTGATGTAAAAAAGGGAATGGGACTCGTCAGCGAGGTTTTTCGCGACCAGCTTCCCCATCTCGATAATGCGAAGATCGCCATCGGGCACGTCCGCTATGCGACGACAGGGTTCAGTCTCGCTGCAAATGCCCAGCCCCTGCGCGTCAACTATGCGGGCGGTGCGCTCGCACTCGCGCACAACGGCGATCTCACGAATGCGGCGCTGATCCGCCGAGATCTCGAGAGCAAGGGGACGGTCTTTCAGACGACGATCGATTCCGAGGTCTTTGTCCACCTGATTGCACGCTCGCAGAAGCCCTCCATCGAGGAGCGTATCCTCGAGGCGGTGAGCGTTGTACGCGGCGCATTCTGTCTTAGCATTATGACCGAGGATAAGCTGATCGGTGTCCGCGATCCGCAGGGATTCCGTCCGCTGTGCATCGGTCGCACGCCCAGCGGCGGATGGATTCTGTCCTCGGAGACCTGCGCCCTCGATGTCAACAGTGCAGAATTCGTGCGCGATGTTCAGCCCGGAGAGATGGTTGTCATGGACAGCGACGGACTCAAATCCTATCGTTTTTCCAATGGTGATGACGTTGCCTCCTGTATCTTTGAGTACATATATTTTGCACGCCCGGACTCCATCATCGACGGGCAGAGCGTCCATGCTGCACGATTCGAGATGGGGCGCGTTCTGGCGCGCGAGTCGGGCTTTCGTGGGGATGTTGTCATCTCAGTTCCAGATTCGGGGACAACGGCAGCCACCGGCTTTGCCTATGAGACAGGGATTCCATTTGCGGAGGGGCTCATCAAAAACCGCTATATCGGGCGTACCTTCATTCAGCCCACGCAGAAACAGCGCGATGCGGCTGTCAAGCTGAAGCTGAGTCCCGTGCGTTCCGTCGTTGCGGGGAAGTCCGTCATCATGGTGGATGATTCCATCGTGCGCGGTACGACGAGCGGCAAAATCGTGCGCCTTCTGCGCAATGCAGGGGCACGGGAAATCCATGTCTGTATCAGCAGCCCGCCGATCACAGATCCGTGCTACTACGGCATAGACACGTCCATCCGCAAGGAACTCATCTCTGCGACAAAGAGTGTCGAGGAGATCTGCTCCTTTATTGGCGCTGATTCCCTTCATTTCATATCCATCGAAGGACTGCGGCAATGTGTTCCGGCACTCAATCCGGATCATATGTGTTATGCCTGCTTTAACAACGATTATCCCGTTCCCGAGGAGGATGCGACACTCAGCGAGGATGACAAAATCATCCTTGAGCGCAGACGGATTGCACAGCGTGAAAGGGGACTCTGAGACCGATGGAGAAAATGACCTATCGCGACGCGGGCGTCGACATTGATGCCGGAAATGAATCGGTGTCCATGATAAAGGACTGCGTGCGCGCTACCTATCGTCCCGAGGTGCTGGGCGATCTCGGCGGTTTCGGCGGACTGTTCGCCCTCAATACGAAGGACTATAAAGAACCCGTTCTCGTCTCGGGTACGGACGGCGTCGGAACGAAGCTGCGCCTTGCCTTCCTGTTGAACAAGCACGATACAATCGGACAGGATGCTGTTGCCATGTGTGTAAATGACATCCTCGTCCAGGGTGCAGAGCCGCTTTTCTTCCTCGACTATCTTGCCGTCGGCAAGCTCGAACCCGCGCAGGTTGCCGAGGTGGTCACAGGCGTTGCACGTGCCTGCAAGGAGTCCGGCTGCGCCCTGATCGGCGGCGAGACTGCGGAAATGGCAGGCTTCTATCCCGTCGGGGAATACGATATTGCAGGCTTCTCGGTCGGCGTGGCGGAGCGCTCCAAGCTCATTACAAGCGCACGCGTCAAGGCAGGAGATGTACTGCTCGGACTGCCGTCCTCGGGCGTCCACTCGAACGGCTACTCACTGGTGCGTAAAATCGTATTTGAACACAAGGGCTTCAAGGGCGATGAGTTCATAGAGGAGCTCGGCAAGAGCATTGGTGAGGAGCTGTTGACGCCAACCCGTCTCTATCCGCGCATCTGTCTGCCGCTGATTCGGGAATTTGACATTCACGGAATGGTTCATATTACAGGCGGCGGATTCTATGAGAATATTCCGCGCGCACTGCCCGAGAATATGGGTGCAGAGGTGGACGGCGCTGCATGGGAGATGCCGCCGATCTTCCGTCTGCTGCAGGAGTGGGGCAATGTGGACTGGGCGGAGATGTACCGCACGTTCAACATGGGCATCGGCATGGTGCTGATTGTCGCGCCCGAGGAGGCAGAGCGCATCACATCACATCTCCACGCACAGGGCGAGATCGTTCACCGCATCGGACATGTAACCGAAGGTGCACACGAGATTGTCATCAAGGGCGGTGTCTTTGATGCCTAAGGAGAGACTCGGGATCCTCTGCTCGGGGCGAGGCTCGAATCTTGCCTCCATCATCGAGGCAGTCGAGCGCGGCGATATTCCGGCGGAAATTGCCGTTGTCATCGCGGACAAGGCGGATGCCTATGCACTGGAACGTGCGCGCGAGGCGGGCATTCCTGCCGTGCCCGTCATCTATCGGGACTATGCAGAGCGTGCAGATTTTGAGCGCACCATGCTCGCCGAACTGCACGCACACGATGTAAGTCTTGTCGTACTGGCCGGATTTATGCGTATCCTGTCGCCCGTCTTTGTGCATGCCTATACGGGGCGCATATTGAATATTCATCCCGCGCTCCTGCCGAGTTTTCCCGGAGCACACGCCCATCGCGACGCACTCGCATACGGGGTCAAGGTCAGCGGGTGTACCGTGCACTTTGTGGATGAGGGCATGGACTCCGGTCCCATCATCATGCAGGCGGCAGTGCCTGTTCTGGAGGGAGATACGGAGGAGACGCTTGCCGCAAGGGTACTGGAACAGGAGCATCGGATATTCCCTGTGTCAATCAAACTCTATGTCGAAGGCAGACTGCGTACGGATGGGCGAAAGGTACACATTCTGCCCGCCGCTGAAGGAGGATCATTATGAAGATAAAACGTGCCCTGATCAGTGTGTCCGATAAGACCGGCGTTGTGGAGTTTGCACGTGTTCTGCATAAGGCGGGCGTAGAAATCGTGTCCACAGGAGGAACGATGAAGGCACTGCGTGAGGCGGGTATTCCTGTCATCTATGTCAGTGACGT
>NZ_CP016201.1:2486728-2493722 GCF_001683335.1 Selenomonas sp. oral taxon 126 | reverse complement strand
ACATAGATGACAGGATTTCCGGAGATTATGGACGGACGCGTCAAGACCCTGCATCCGTTTGTGCACGGGGGAATTCTTGCCGTTCGCGGAAATCAGACACACGAGAAGGCGTTGCGTGAGCTGAAGATCACGCCGATTGATCTCGTCGCCGTCAACCTCTATCCCTTCAAGGAGACGGTCGCAAATCCGAACGTGACGCTTGCGGAGGCTGTCGAGCAGATCGACATCGGAGGACCCGCAATGATTCGCGCAGCGGCGAAAAACTTTAAGTTTGTCACCGTTATCACGAATCCGGTGCGCTACGCAGAGATCGCGGAAAAGATTCAGAAGGACGGTGCCGTCGACGGCATGACGCGCATGCGCCTTGCCCATGAGGCTTTTGCACATACGGCGGACTATGACAGTGCCATCAACGCCTATCTGGCAGGACAGTTGGAAAAATGAGGAAGACGACGTGAATATTCTTGTAATCGGATCGGGCGGACGTGAACACGCCCTCTTCCGGAAACTCAAGGAAAGCCCGCAGACGGACAAGATCTATGCGATTCCCGGCAACCCCGGCATGGGCGAGATGACGGATATATCCGTGTCAGATAATGCTGCGATCCTGCGCTTTGCCAAAGAAAAGGAGATCGGTCTCGTCGTGGTCGGCCCCGAGGTTCCGCTGATGAACGGGCTTGTGGACGAGCTCGAGTCGGCGGGAATCCTCGCCTTCGGACCTCGTGCGAGTGCCGCAGAGATCGAGGGCTCCAAGTCCTTTGCGAAGGATCTCATGAAGAAGTATGGCATCCCGACGGCGCGCTATGAGGTCTTCACGGAGGCAGAGCCTGCACGTGCATACATCCGCCGCGAGGGCGCTCCGATTGTCGTCAAGGCGGACGGCCTTGCGGCAGGAAAGGGCGTCATTGTCGCCATGACTGAGCAGGAGGCACTTGACGCCGTGAATGCAATCATGGAGGACAACTCCTTCGGGGACGCAGGTGCACGCGTTGTCATTGAGGAGTTCATGGAGGGGGAGGAGGCATCGCTCCTCGCCTTTACCGACGGAAAGACGATCCGTCCCATGATCAGCGCACAGGATCACAAGCGTGCCTTTGACGGCGATCAAGGCCCGAATACGGGCGGCATGGGTACCTATGCCCCCGCACCTGTCATGACACCTGAGATGATCGAGCGTGCGACCGAGGAGATCCTAAAGCCGACCATTGCCGCCATGGCAAAGGAAGGTCGACCCTATGCCGGCTGTCTCTATCTCGGTCTGATGGTAACGAAGGACGGTCCGAAGGTGGTGGAGTTCAACGCCCGCTTCGGCGATCCCGAAACGCAGGTCGTTCTGCCGCTTCTGGATGGGGATCTCGTACAGATTATGTGTGCCTGTGCGGATGGAACGCTTGCCGATGTGCCGATTCACTGGAAGGACGGCGCGGCTGTCTGTGTCGTTCTGGCAGCAGGCGGCTATCCCGCCGCCTATGAAAAGGGGCATGAGATTCACGGGATTGCAGCGGCAGAGGAGATGGGTGCACTCATATTTCACGCCGGAACCGCAGAGAAGGACGGCAGACTCGTCACCAACGGCGGTCGCGTACTCGGTGTCGTCGGGATGGGCGCGGATATTGCATCTGCCGTACATTCTGCCTATGCGGCGGTGGAGAAAATTTCCTTCAAGGACGTGTACTATCGCAAGGATATTGCACATCGCGCCCTGCATCGCTGAAAGAAAAACTTCTGTCGAAATTGCTCGGCAGAAGTTCTTTTTTTATAGATGATCGCACAGCATAGCGCCGACCGAATCATAGACGCCACGCGCAGCCTCATGCATAAATGGCTGGGCGCGGCGCACGGTATAGCCGCCATAGCGCTCGATCATCGCCAGATCGTTGCGGTCATCTCCGATGATGAGCAGCTCGTGTGCCTCCCATCCCATATGTCGGACAAAATCTGCAATGCCTTTGCTTTTATTCACACCCGCACGATTGAGATCGAGAAATTGGCGGTTCATATTTCCCGTAAATACGTTCGGGAAATCCGCATCAATCGCTGAAAAAGCCGCAAGTGTTTCATCACGGTCACGGAATCGCATCCCCATCTGGACAACATCCTTGAGACGCAGCGCCTCCTCTATTTCGCTCAGTGCCATAAGATAGGAGGGCGGGACATCCGTGCGCAGCCGATAGGTATAGGCTCTTTCAGGCGTAAAAAAGAGCATTCCGTCCGTATAGCTGCGAACATGTTCCGAGCGGAAAAACTCTTTCATTACATCGCGGGAGAGTGGTGTCGATAAAAGGGGCGTCCCATCCGCCTGATGAATTGCCGCACCGTTGCAGCAGATATAGAAATCCACGTGAATGTTATGCGCTCGCGTTTCCATCGCAATCAAACTATGATCTCTTCCCGTCACGATGCCGAATTTATTTCCCGCGCTGCGCCAATCCTGAATTGCTTTGATGGTCTCTGCAGCAACGCCCTCATGCGGAACAGACAGTGTGCCGTCATAATCGCTGAATGCTATCTTCATATGTACTAATCCTCCGATTGCTCCCTGATCTTCCCACTATGACAAAAGTACAGGATTTCAAGTAAGTTGTCAATTCATATTCATATATGGTTGACAAGAATTATCATTGTATGATAGTTTGTTGATTTGGAATCATGGGATCAAATGGGGGATAATATCGTGCTGACATCCTACGACAGAAACTATTTGCGGATCGGTCTACCTGCAGCGCTGGAAGGCGTTCTTATGATCTTCCTCAGCAATGCGGATATCATCATGGTTGGAACGCTCGGGACGGGGGCGATTGCAGCCGTCAGCATCTTTACGCAGCCGCGTATGATGCTGCTCACCGTTGCACGTTCGGTAGCAGCAGCTGTGACCATCCTGATTGCGGAGCGGTTTGGACAAGATCGGCACGATACCTACGGGGATATTCTAAAAAAGACAATGGTATTGGTCGTTGTCTTTCTGGGACTTGCGCATATCGGATTTTTCATTCATCTCGATTCCATCCTGATCTGGATGGGGGCACAGCAGGACTACCTTCCCGACGCGATGATCTATGGTCTCTGGACGCTTCCTGCCGTATTCATCACATCGGTTACGGTGCTGATGCAGGCGGTCATGTTTGGTCGCGGCGAATCCATGCGTGTTCTCTCGATCAACATACAGGGAAATGTCGTCAACGTCATACTCAACGCGCTGCTGATCTTTGGTCTCGGACCATTCCCCGCACTGGGCGTACTCGGTGCCGCACTCGGGACTGTGGGCGGAGCAATATGGTCACTGATTCTCACGGTTCGCGTCCTCTCCGCATGGAGGATATTCGATCAGGGAAGCTATCGTCTGACGCGCACCTATCTCCGCGAATTCTTCGGCGTCTTCGGCGGTATCTTCAGCGAGCAAGGATTTGAGCGCATCGGCATGGTCGTCTATACGCGCATGGTTGCCGAACTGGGGACGATTCCCTATGCAGTACATGCCATTGCGATGAATTTCTGTGATTTCTACTACAACTTCTGCAATGGAATGGGGAAGTCGAGTACGGTTCTCGCGGGACACAATAAGGATCAGCAGAAAAGAAATGAATGGCGCTGCTACCTTTGGACGGGTATGCGGTGGAGTCTGATTTTTTCTACCGTCGCATTCCTCGTGACCTATGTACTGCGTGAGCAAATCTTCGGTGTCTATGCGCATGATCCGGAACTTCTGCCTCTTGGCAGCCTCATTATTGCATATGTTGCCGTTGTCAGCTTTCCGGAGGCATATCAAATGGTCTGTGCGGGTATTCTGCGCGCCAGTGGGAAAACAACGCAGGTGGCAGCATACTCCTTTATCAGCATCACCATTGTGCGCCCGATCATCACCTATATCTTGCTCTATGAGTTCCATATGGGACTAGAGGGAGCATGGCTGTCACTGGCACTCGATCAGAGTATGCGCGCCATCTGTGCAGCCATACTCCTGCGCAAGGTATATCATGAAAGAAATTCCAAGCATGCATTGAATCCATGTTAAGAAAGAATTAAGATAAAGCACAAGGGACTTTCTGACTATCCAAATACA
Organism: Selenomonas sp. oral taxon 126; assembly: GCF_001683335.1. GTDB lineage: Bacteria > Bacillota > Negativicutes > Selenomonadales > Selenomonadaceae > Centipeda. Next base: position 2,489,662 of record NZ_CP016201.1, on the reverse strand, counting down.
ACAATCTGAAATAGGTGTCTTGACAAGTATATCTAATATGGATATACTACGTTTGAACTTATGTTGAAAACCGAATACATAACGTTGCGAGTGTCGACGGATGAGTATTACTTTGTACGCATTCTGTTGAGCGATGAGAGGAAAATGGGTGGAATGCCCATGCTGTCCCGCAGCCGTAAATAGGGAGTGTTCTTCCACAGGCGCAGAGCCTGTGCCTGTAAAGTCACTGGGATAACCCCGGGAAGGCGGAAGAATGCAGCGATCTATGAGCCGGAAAGCCTGCTCGCAATAAGATTCATTGATGGACTCACGAGAGATGGGGAGATGAATGCTGCGATTTTCAGCGCTTGGGGGAGACCTGCACAATCGCTGTGTTTTGCGCTCTACTAATGCCTGTCTCAAAAGAGGCAGGCGTTTTTTATTTTGTCATTATAAAAAGGAGTTGGGGAGTTGAGTGCAAAAGCAATCCTGATGCGTTTGGTGCAGATGGTCTTTACACTGCTGGGCGTTAGTTTCTTGACGTTCAGTCTGACCTTTATTGCGCCGGGCGATCCTGTGGATGCAATTCTCGAAACAGGTGATACGATTGTCTCGCAGGAGACGATTGAACAGACACGCCACGAGTTGGGGCTGGATCGACCGTTCCACGAACAGTATCTCAGTTGGCTGAACGGTGTGGTACACGGAGATATGGGGCGTTCCTACTCGGCAAAAATTCCGGTACAGGATAAACTCTTGCAGAATCTGCCGGGAACACTTTTTCTTGCGGGAACGGCAATCGTGATGATGCTGATCATCTCACTTCCGGCAGGAGTTATCTCAGCACTCTATCGTAATCGGTGGCCGGATCAAGTCATACGATTCTTCACCTTTCTCGGTGTCTCCATGCCGAGCTTCTGGGTGGGACTTATTCTGCTCTATGTATTTGGTCTGAAGCTTGGACTTTTCCCGATTGCAGGCGGCGAGGTCAGCCTTGATCGTATGATTCTCCCTGCCTTTACACTTGCCATCCTGCTGTCGTCGAAGTATACGCGTCAGGTACGTACGGCGGTGCTTGAGGAGCTCGGACAGGACTACGTCACAGGGCTCAAGGCGCGCGGCATGTCGATGACACGCATCCTCCTTCGTCACGTTCTGCCGAATGCGTTCCTGCCGCTCATCACACTGCTCGGCCTTGCCATCGGCTGGCTGCTCGGCGGTGTCGCCGTTATCGAGATCGTATTCTCGTGGCCGGGCATCGGACGTGTTGCAGTGCGTGCGATCGAAGCGCGCGACTATCCGCTCCTGCAGGGCTTTGTCCTCTGGATTGCAACGCTCTATATGTTTGTGAACCTCATCGTTGATATATCCTATGCGTATCTTGATCCGAGACTCAGGAAGGGGGCGAAAGCATGATGCGGGATCAACTGCTGTTTCGTATCTATACAGGCATCATCCTGTTGATTGTGCTTGTCGCCATCTGTGCGCCGCTGATCTCGTCATACGATCCGTATGAGTCGCAGATTCAGAATTCGCTCCTGCCGCCATCCGCTGAGCATTACTTTGGTACAGATAAGCTCGGGCGCGATATCTTTACGCGTATTCTCTACGGTGCGCGCATCTCGATTACGATGGCGCTCACAGTTGTCATCATCTCGTCCGGTCTTGGAACGCTGATCGGCGTTATCTCCGCCTATGTCGGCGGAAAAGTCGATAATGTGATCATGCGTCTGACCGATATTTTTCTCGCGTTTCCGGGCATTGTGCTTGCAATTGCGATTGCGGGTGTTCTCGGCGGGAGTGCAGTCAACGCAGTTCTTGCCGTTGTTATTGTAGGCTGGACAAAGTATGCGCGTCTTGCACGCAGTATGACGCTGAAGGTTAAGCAGCAGGATTTCCTAGCTGCTGCAATTACAAATGGTACACGACCGATTGCGATGATTCGTCGGCATATCCTGCCGAATATTATACCGATTATCATTGTGACTGCCGCACTCGACATCGGCGCACTCATGATGGAGCTTGCTGGGCTCTCCTTCCTCGGATTTGGCGCACAGCCGCCGACACCGGAATGGGGACTCATGCTGAATGAGGGACGTCAGCTGATTCAGACGGCACCCTGGCTTATGATTTTCCCAGGACTTGCAATTGCTTCTGTGGTTGCAATCTTTAATCTATGGGGAGATAGTCTGCGGGATATTATGGACCCGCGCAAGGCAAATTAAAGGAGGAGACAAATGGGAAAGAAAAAGAAGTGGCTCAGCGCACTGCTGGCCGGCTGCATGGCAGCTGCACTGCTGACGGGATGCGGCGGCGGTCAGTCGGCAGGGGACAAGACGACGCTGAAGGTCGGTGTGACGAACTTTGCAGACTCGCTCGAACCGACGGAAAATGCCTTCGGATGGGTCGTCATGCGCTACGGCATGGGCGAGACACTAACTCAGTTTGATGAGAAAATGAATATCCAGCCGTGGCTTGCTGAGAGCTGGGAAATCAGCGATGACAAGCTGACGTGGACATTTAAGATTCGCGATGTCAAATTCTCGAACGGGCGCCCACTTACGGCAGAGGCGGTCAAAGCATCACTTGAGCGTGCGTTTGCAAAGAATACACGCGCAGCAACATTCTTCACGTATACAAATATGACTGCAGACGGGCAGATACTCAAGATTACAACGGATAAACCTGCACCGAGCATGCTCGGCTACCTTGCAGATCCGCTTTTTCTCATTGTCGACGTTGAGAGTGAGAAGGAGCGCAACTTCGCAACGCAGGGTCCCATCTGCACGGGGCCCTATGTATGCGAGTCCTTCGTGAAGGAAAAGGCCGTCATGAAGAAGAACCCGAACTATTGGGGTGGCGAAGTGCCTTATGAGACGGTCGAGATCCCGTCGATCGACGATCCGAACACGCGCGCAATGGCACTCCCGTCGGGAGAAGTCGATATGGCGGTCA
>NZ_CP016201.1:2462630-2486703 GCF_001683335.1 Selenomonas sp. oral taxon 126 | reverse complement strand
TTCCAGTCGGGAGAAGTCGATATGGCGGTCAACATCGCTGCAGGTGATCTTGGCCTCTTTAATGATACGTCGAAGTTCCATGTAGATCGTATCGCATCGCTGCGTACGGTTCTCGCACGCATTAATCAGAAGGGGATTCTCGGCGATCCGAAGGTACGCGCTGCATTTATCTCAATGACAGATCGCAAGGCATACAATGAGGTAATCCTGAAGGGAACGTTCATCCCGGGCAAGGCTCCGGTTCCGCCCTCTCTCGACTATGGCTTCGATCAGCTCACCGACCCGAATGCATACAATGTCGACCGTGCAAAGCAGCTTCTCGACGAGGCAGGCTGGAAGGATACGGATGGCGATGGCATCCGTGATAAGGACGGCAAACCGCTGTCTGTGGACTTTATCATCTACAACAGCCGTGCAGAGCTGCCGATCTATGCAGAGGCAGTACAGGCAGATGCCAAGAAGGTCGGTATCGACGTAAAGGTAAAGTCTGTCGATTACAATTTGCTCGACAAAATTGGGATCAATGGCGAGTACGATCTTCTGATTTCCAACATCACCACAGCGAATACAGGCGATCCTGAGATCTATCTCAATTGGTACTGGCGCACAAACGTGAACGGCAACAACCCGCAGAACGGCTCAGGATACAGCAACCCAGAATATGATGCACTTTGCGCACAGCTTGCTGTTGAGTTTGACCGTGCAAAGCGCCGTCAACTGATGATCGATATGCAGCAGATTCTGCTGAATGATGGAGCTGCATTGTTCCTCGGCTACCCCGAGACGAACATTGTCAGCTCGACAAAGATCACGGGCGCGATTATGCATCCGGCAGACTACTACTGGATCACAAACAAGATCAAACCTGCAAAGTAATAAGGAGGAGAAGCCCGAATGTTGATTGAGGTGCGAGGGCTAAAAATCGCATACGAAGGCACAGAAATGGTGCACGGTGTGGACTTCACCCTCAAGGACGGGGAAGTACTGACCATTGTCGGCGAAAGCGGCAGCGGAAAGACCACCGTCATTCGGGCGATGCTCGGCTGTCTGCCGCATGTTGGCAGAGTAACAGCGGGCGAGATCCTCTATGACGGGAAGGATATGACAAAGTGCAGCGCGGAGGAGTGGCGTCACGTAAGCGGCAAGACTGCTGCGATGATCTTCCAGGACAGTGGCAGCATGATGGATCCGATTCGTACCATTGGCGAGCAGTTTGTGGAGTATATTCAGACTCATGAGTCCATTGGTGCGAAGGAGGCAGCTGCGCAGGCACAGGATATGCTTGCACGTATGCATCTGTCCAATCCCGCGAATGTAATGAAGAGCTTTCCGTTTGAACTCTCGGGCGGCATGCGTCAGCGTGTCGGGGTCGCAATGGCGATGTTCTTCAAACCGGCACTCCTGCTTGCTGACGAACCAACGTCCGCGTTGGACGTGACCACACAAGCACAGGTCGTCAATGAGATGATGGATATCTGCCAGAAGGATGGCACATCCATTGTCCTTGTGACACACAACCTCGGTGTCGCGGCCTATATGTCGGATCAGATCATGGTCATGCAGAACGGCAATGTCATCGAGCATGGCACTGCCGAAGAAATTATTGAACATGCACAGAAGGACTACACGAAGGAGCTTCTGCGTGCCGTACCACAGATTGGAGGGGAGCGTTATGACACAGTCGGAGCGTGAGATTATCCTGCGCATCGAGCATATCACAAAACGCTTCCCCCTCGAGGGCGGCAAAGTTCTTACGGCATGTGACGATGTGACATTTCCCGTATATCGTGGAGAAATCCTTGGTATTGTCGGTGAAAGCGGCTGTGGAAAAAGTACGCTGGTGCGTACCCTGATGCAGCTTCATGCGCCCTCAGAGGGACAGATCTTCTTTCAGGATCAGGAAATCACCGGTCTGAAAGGTGAGGCTGCGCGCAATATGCGCAAAAACATCCAGATGGTCTTCCAGGATCCAACGACATCTTTCAATCCGAAGATGAAGATCAAGGATATCATCTGTGAGCCTCTGCGGAACTTCGGACTCCTCAAGGGCAGTGCGTATGACAAGGCTGCAGAACTCCTGCGCCTTGTCGACCTGCCCGAGGAATTTGCCGAACGCTATCCCGCAAATATGAGCGGGGGACAGCGCCAGCGTGTAGGAATTGCGCGCGCATTGGCACTGGAGCCGGAGATTCTGGTCTGTGATGAGGCAACGAGCGCACTTGACGTTTCCGTTCAAGAGACAATCGTAGAACTTCTCGTACGCATTCAGCGCGAGCGGAATCTGACGATCCTCTTTATCTGCCATGACCTTGCACTCGTGTCACGTCTGTGCACACGCGTCGTGGTCATGTACTTCGGAAAGGTCGTCGAAGAACTGGACGGGAAGGATCTCGCGCACGCAAAACATCCGTATACGCAGAAGCTCCTGAAGTCCGTGTTTACCCTTCTACCAAAAGGCAAGGCGCCGCGCATTGTCGTTCCCGAAGTCGAAATCCCTGCGTAGCACGAAACGTGACAGATAGATAAATAATCATAGTAAAAGAGCAGCGCACAAACGTTGCTCTTTTACTATGCCTTAGATAAATATTGAATTATAGCCGAAAAGCTTTTCAATTTATATCTTGCTGTCAATCTGAAATAATGATATTATTAGGTTGTAAGTTTTCTTATATACGCCTCCGATATTATATCTTCTTGGGGAGGATCCGGGTTTATGTTTAATTTCAAACAGAAGGATGACGAATTCTTCGACTTGTTTCTTGAGAGTGCAAAATTCTTTCATAAAGGCGCGTTGGTATTGGACGCTGTTATGAAGGATTACACTACCGCCGGCAGCAAGGTGGAAGAAATCAATCGTATTGAGCATGAAGCAGATGCCATCAATGACCGCATCATCGATAAGCTGAACCTCACGTTTATCACCCCGATTGACCGCGAAGACATATACGCATTGGCAAATGATCTGGACGACGGTGTCGATCTCCTGCAGGGGATATTACAACGCTATGATATGTACCGCATGGGGAAGCCCATGCCGGGCGCAATCAACCTGACGAAACTCCTTCTCTCCTCTACAGAAGAAGTCGTCCGCGCTGTCTCCTATCTCGAAAATATCCGAAAGAATCAGGTTCAGATATTGGATGCGTCCCACAAAATCGAACGCTATGAAAGTGAGGGGGATCTCATCTATCGGAGTGAGGTTGCCTACCTTTTTGAAAATGAAAAAGACCCTATCGAGCTGATTCGATGGAAGGACGTTTTGGAGCAGTTGGAGGATACGCTGGATCATTGTGAACTCATTGCGGATATGCTGCGGGGAGTGGTAATGAAATATGCCTGATTTCCAGCTCTTGATTTTTTTGGTCATTCTCTTAGCGCTCATATTTGATTTCATCAATGGCTTTCATGATACTGCAAACGCGATTGCCACTTCGGTTTCGACCCGTGCCATCCATCCGCAGTATGCAATCATTATGGCTGCTGTTCTCAATTTCTTCGGTGCGATGTATAGTACGGGTGTTGCAAAGACCATCGGCTCGGATATTGTCAAATCGGCTTCCCATGTGGATGAACACATTCTGATTGCAGCGCTCTTTGGCTCGATTATCTGGAATATTATTACTTGGAGATTTGGCATGCCATCCAGTAGTTCCCACGCCCTGATCGGTGGTCTGATCGGCGCTGTCATGATGTCGGCATCCGGTGCTGATGGATTGAACTTTTATGGGATTGGCAAAATCATCCTGTCTCTGATTCTTTCGCCGCTTGTCGGCATGGTCTTGGGATGCATTATTATGTCGCTGCTATTTCGCTTCTTTGGTCGTTTTCGACCGACAGCAATCAACGGTAAATTTAAGAAAATGCAAATCCTGACAGCAGCAACGATGGCGTTTTCTCACGGGTCGAATGATGCACAGAAATCAATGGGTATTATTACGTTGGCATTGCTTGCCGGAGGATATATTGATGTTTTTGAAGTTCCGACCTATGTCAAGGTACTCGCAGCAACTGCTATGGCCTGTGGAACGGCGGTAGGAGGCTGGCGTATCATCAAGACGATTGGCGGCAAGATATTCAAGCTCCAGCCGATTTCCGGATTTGCGGCAGATCTGAATTCTTCCATCATCATATTCGGTGCAACCCTTTTGCATCTCCCGGTCAGTACCACACATGTCGTTTCCGGCTCGATCATGGGGGTTGGTGCAGCAAAGCGTATCAACGCTGTTCGTTGGGGCGTAGCCCAGCAGATGGTTGTGGCGTGGGTTATGACAATTCCCTGCACTGCGGTTATGGGTGCTATTACGTATCACATTGTGATGCTCTTTATTTAATGTGAACTTGAAAAATCCTGCTCTGCCAATGAGCAGGATTTTTATATAGAGAGAAAGAAAAGGGGGGTCTCCATGGAAAAATCTCTGATTATGATGGCTGCAAAGGAGCAGGGAAACTATTCAAGTCAGATTGTTGCCGCAAAGATCAATGGTGAGGTGCGCGATATTCAGACACAATTTACCGATGGCGACACGATCAGCTTTATTGAACTCGATTCTCCGCTTGGGTGGAAAATTTACCGTCGCTCCGTACTGTTTTTATTGATTGCAGCGGTGAACAGAATTGATCGCTCTGCAGAGGTCATTGCAAAATTTACCGTAAATAAAGGGCTCTATTGTGAAATAAAGATTCCCGGCAGAGAAATCAATCCTGCCTTCATTGCAGAAGTGGATCGCACGATGCGGGCGATGATTGCAGAGAATTTGCCTATTATTAAGCATAGTGTTCCACGGGAGGAGGCGATAGAGCGCTTTCAAAAGCTTGGACGTTCGGGTAAGGTGAACCTACTCTCCGAACTCTCAAAGCCCGTTATCAGCATATATACCTGTGAAGACTATACGGACTATCTCTATGGTCCGATGCTCTATGAAACACAGCATTTGGATCAATTTGAACTGGATTACGAGCCGTTTGGTGTCCTCATCCGTACACCGGATGAGAGAACAAAAGGGGAGATCAGAAAGCGCATCAATCAGCCGAAGTTCGGCTCAATCCTTGCCGAGTCGAAGGCATGGGCTGATATTTTGGAATGCCGCTTTATCTCCGATCTGAATCGCATCAACAGGGAAAACTCCATTGGGGAACTCATCCGCATCTCGGAAGGACTGCAGGAGAAGCGGATTGCCCAGATTGCCGATCATATTTCTGCCAATCGGGAACATATACGCCTCATTTTGATTGCAGGTCCTTCCTCATCCGGAAAGACCTCCTTTGCACAGCGCCTTCGCATTCAGCTGCGCGTCAACGGACTGCGTCCTGTAATGATCTCTCTGGATGATTATTTCCTCAACCGCGAGGATACGCCGCTCAACGAAAAGGGGCAGTATGACTACGAGTCCCTTGATGCTCTTGATACGAAACTCTTTAACGAGAATATGATCGCGCTTCTGGCAGGACAGGAGGTGCAGATTCCACGGTATAACTTTATTACAGGCATGCGTGAATGGAAGGAAGACGCATTCCTCTCCATCCAACGCGATCAACCCATCATCATCGAGGGGATTCACGGGCTCAATGAGCACCTCACAAAGGATATTCCGCGCGGCAATAAGTATAAAATCTATATCAGTGCCTTGACGCAGCTAAATATCGATGCACACAATAGAATCCCAACGACAGAGGTGCGTTTCCTGCGGCGTCTTGTACGTGACTATCAATTCCGAGGGGCAAAGGCATTGAAGAGCATCGGCCAATGGCCCGATGTCAGAGACGGAGAAGAGAAGTACATCTTTCCATTTCAAGAGGAGGCGGATGTACTATTCAACTCGGCACTGATCTACGAGATTGGTGTCTTGAAGAAATACGCCGTACCACTCCTGGAAGAGATCAAGTGCGGCGAAGAGGGATATACCGAGGCAAGACTGATCCTGCGCTTTCTGCAATACGTCGATGTAATTTCCTCGATCGACGATATCCCGAACAACTCCATCCTCAGAGAATTCATCGGTAAGTCGGTATTTTTCTCATAGCGTTTGTCTTTTCACAAAGGCGTGTATTTTTGAAAACAAAATCAGCCAAACATACTAAAAGTCGGTGTTACGCAAGCGATTCAAATCTCGCATAACACCGACTCTTTTTACGCCCTTTTCCAACTATCCATAATGGTAATTATGGATAGTTGGAGGGGAGAAACGAGGTAAAATTACATATCCGGGCGCATTCCGGTTTTTCCTGCGAACTTGTGATAGTTCCCACCATTGTGTCTGCGCTTCAATTCTTCGAGCAGATCTTCCGGTGTCATATTGTGATATGCGAGCAGCACCAGACAGTGATACCAGAGATCGCCCATCTCATACAGTACATCCTCGCGGATATTGTTTTTGGAAGCGATGATGGTCTCTGCCGTCTCTTCGCCGAGCTTTTTCAAAATCTTGTCCTGTCCCTTATCGAAGAGATAGTTCGTATAGGAGCCTTCGACTGGATGCAGTCTGCGGCTCTGAATCACTTGATAGATATCAGAGAGGATCTCTGTCAGGGACATTTCATCCTCCGGCACAAGCGGGACAATGCTGTTTTCGTCTGTACAATAGAGTTTGCGACCGTTAAAGCACGAATACGTCCCCGTATGGCAGGATACGCCTGTCTGTTTTACACGCAGGAGGATCGTATCGCCGTCGCAGTCATACGAGATCTCCTGCACGCGCTGCACGTTTCCCGATGTCTCACCCTTTTTCCAAAGCTTCTTGCGGCTACGGCTGTAATAATATGCAAAGCCTGTTTCAATCGTTTTCTCAAGAGACTCGCGATTCATATATGCGAGCATGAGAACCTGATTGTTTTCCTCCTGAACGATCGTCGGCACAAGCCCGCGTTCGTCAAACTTAATCACAGAGATGTCAATATCCATTAGAATCGTACCTCCAGACCACGTGATTTTAGATAGGTTTTTACTTCTTTTATTGATAACTCTCCATAGTGAAAGAGCGAGGCTGCCAGTACGGCATCCGCTTTCCCCTCGGAGAGCACATCATAGAAATGCTCCAATTTCCCCGCACCGCCCGAAGCGATTACAGGTACATTTACATTTTCAGAGACTGCTCGTGTCAACGCAATGTCATAGCCGTTCTTTGTTCCATCGGCATCCATACTGGTCAGCAGGATCTCTCCCGCGCCAAGCGCGACCACATCCTTTGCCCATGAAATGCAGTCCATCCCTGTTGGGTTTCTTCCACCGTTGATATAGACTTCCCACGTGTCAACACTCTTACGTCGTGCATCAATCGCAACAACAATGCATTGACTGCCGAAGCGCAATGCTCCATCGCGAACGATTTCCGGATGCTTCACCGCCGCTGTATTGACCGAAATCTTATCTGCCCCTGCATTTAGCATACGATGCATATCTTCTACACTGCGAATTCCGCCTCCAACGGTAAGCGGGATAAAGACTTTCGAGGCACAGTCGGACACAACCTCAGCCATTGTGTTTCGCTCTTCGTTCGAGGCGGTAATATCCAGAAATACAAGCTCATCCGCGCGCTCCTTATCGTAGCGTTCGGCAAGTTCCGTCGGACTGCCTGCATCTCTCAGCCCGACAAAGTTCGTACCCTTGACAACACGCCCATCTTTGACATCAAGACAAGGAATAATTCGTTTCGCAAAGGTTTTCTTCAAGATGAAATCAATCCTTTCGAAATGCAGTCAACGTGCAGCCGCAATCGCATCAGACAGCACGAGCGTACCTTCATAGATGGATTTACCGGCAATGACACCGACGATTCCTTGCGATTCGTACTTCTTCAGTGCATGGATATCATCCAGCGATCGAACGCCGCCCGATGCGATGATGTCGATGCCTGATTCGGCTGCCAGATTGGACGTTGCCTCAATGTTGACGCCCGAGAGCGTACCGTCCCTTGAAATATCGGTGTATATAATGGTCTTCAGGCCGAAGGATGCAAGTTCCTTGGCAAGTTCAACGGCTGTAATCCCACCCGATACGCCCCATCCGTCAATGGCGACAATACCGTCCTTGGCATCAATTCCAACGACGATGTGATCACCATATCGATGACATGCTTCTTTGACAAGATCACGATTCTGCACGGCAGCAGAGCCCAGAATAACCCGTCGTACGCCCAGTTCCAAGGTCTTCTCAATCGTTTCAAGGCTGCGAATCCCGCCGCCAACCTCGATCGGAATCCGTACTGCGCTGAGGATACTCTTAATCGCATCTGTATTGCGCGGTTCCCCTGCAAGCGCTCCGTCCAGATCGACAACATGAAGGAACTCCGCCCCCTCCCGTTCCCAGCGAAGGGCAGTTTCCTCCGGTCGGTCGCTGTATACGGTTTCTTGGGAAAAATCACCTCGGAGCAGGCGGACACATTTTCCATTACGCAGATCAATCGCAGGAAAAATAATCATGTGCTTCCCTCCTGATGAATAAAATTATGAATAATTTTCAGTCCGATATCCCCCGATTTCTCGGGGTGAAATTGCGTCGCCATGATATTTCCGGCGGATATGGATGCCGTAATCTCCTCGCCATAGAAGCACGTTGAAGAAATGATCGCTCGATCCTTCGGTAGCGCGTGATAGCTGTGGACAAAGTACACGTAGGAATCCTGCGGAATTCCCGTAAACAAGCCTTTTTCCCTATGGCTCTCGGCGATATTCAGAGCATTCCACCCCATATGGGGGATTTTTTCGTGCGGGGCAGCAATTCTGGATACTCTTCCTTGCAGCAGTCCAAGTCCCTCTATGCCCGAGGATTCCTCGCTGCCTTCAAATAGTATTTGAAGTCCTACACAGATTCCAAGGAGCGGGATCCGGCGTGCAACGCCCTCCCGAATGGCAGGAATCAATCCCGACGCATTCAGCTGTTCCATGCAGTCACCAAAAGCACCCACACCCGGCAGGACGATTTTGTCCGCAGAGAGAATATCCGCAGCCGTACTGCTGATGCGGACATCTGCCCCCAATGCAGAAAAGGCTTTCTCTACGCTGAACAGATTCCCCGCCCCATAATTTATAATTGTAATCATAGGATCACCTTACAAAACACCTTTGGTCGACGGAATCGCATCGCCCAGTCGCTCATCTTTCCCTACGGCAGTCCGCAGCGCGTGTGCAACCGCCTTGAATACCGCCTCTACCTTGTGATGTGAATTCGTCCCATAGAGGATCTTTACATGAAGCGTGATCCCCGCGTGAAACGCGAATGCGCGAAGGAACTCCTCCGTCAGCTCCGTATCATATCCGCCAATCATGGGCGCCATGGGTGCATCTCCGGGGTCGTAGACGAGGAACGGGCGGCCGCTGATATCCAGAGCCGCAAGAACAAGCGTCTCGTCCATCGGGAGGTAAAACGATCCATATCGGGATATGCCGCGCTTGTCTCCAATGGCCTCGTGGAATGACTGCCCCATCGTAATGCCGATATCCTCGACCGAATGATGCCCGTCGACTTCGATGTCCCCATCGCATTTGACATTCAGATCAAATTGCCCATGTGAAGCAAACAGCGTGAGCATATGGTCAAAGAATCCGATACCCGTATCGATCTCAGATACTCCGCTGCCGTCCAGATCGATGGAGACGGCGACATCCGTTTCCGCTGTCGTGCGATGTATCTCTGCAAACCGTCTGCTCATGAATGCCCCTCCACAAAAGCCTTGATAATGCGATATACCTCGTCATTTTGATCTGCCCGTCCGATGGAGATGCGCAGCATATTTTCCAGCCCCGGCGCTTTTCCAAAGCTGCGCACGCCGATCCCATATCTGATGAGGTCTTCATTGAGCGCCTCTGCCTGTGCGTAATGAATCAGGAGAAAGTTCGCATGGGACGGATAGACTGTCAAGCCTGTAAGAGCTTGATACCGTTCCTGCATACGTTCACGCTCGGCACAGATCATCTGAATCTGCGGCTCGAACTCCGTGCGCATTTGAAACACGGTATCTGCAATGACCAGCGATGGCACATTCATATGATATGGCATGTATGTCTTTGCAAGCATATTAATCACATTCTCATGTGCCAGCATGTAGCCGACGCGACAAGACGCAAGTGCATACGCTTTTGAAAAGGTACGCGCAACCATCATATGAGGATATTTTTTCAAAAGTAATATGACGCTGTGCTCACAGAATTCCGCATACGCCTCATCGACAAGAAATGCGCAGGATATATGCGATGCAATATATTCGATTTCTTCTTCTGTCAGCACCTGCCCTGTCGGATTATTCGGATTGCAGATAACGGCAAGAGATGCCCGACTTTGATTGACCTGCTGAACAAAGTCCTCCACATCAAGCTGATAATCAGACTGTAAAGGGACGGGTACACCTGTTGCATCGGCTGCCGCTGCATAGATCGCATACATGGAAAAGGACGGACTGGGATATACGATCTTGTGTGCCCGATCGCCGCCGAACGCATAGAACACCTTCTCTATGATTTCACTGGAGCCATTTCCAATGATGACATTCTCCTGTCGGTATCCATACGCTTCTCCGATCTGCTCACAGAGCAAATCATATTCTTCGTTTGGATAGCGTGGAAATGCAATGCGTGACAGCCGTGTCATAACGCGGTCTTCGACCAGCGGCGGTAGCCCTATATTAGATTCGTTTGCATTTACCTTGATGTTCCAATCCTGTTCGCGCGTGTCGTACAGGGGCATATCTGCCAATCCGTCACGGTAGTTCAGCATCAGCGTCCCCTCCTCATCTGAATTGCACGCGCATGTGCATTGAGCCCTTCGGTTTCGGCAAGACGGATGATGTCCTCACTTACATCATTCAGAGCCTCCTGCGTGTAGGATATGATACTCGTGCGCTTCATAAAGGTCTCCACATTCAGCACAGAGTAGAATCGCGACGTTCCGCCTGTCGGCAGCACATGATTCGGTCCTGCGAAGTAATCGCCAAGCGGTTCGGGAGAATACGGCCCGAGAAAGATTGCCCCTGCACAGCGAATCTTTGGAAGGATATGGAACGAATCTCCAACAAGCAGCTCGATATGCTCCGGTCCCGACACATTGGCAAGATGTATCGCCTGATCCATGTTTTCTGTGACGATGATGCGCCCGTGTCCCTCGAGCGAAGCGCGCGCTATATCCTTGCGCGGCAGTGTCTCCAACTGCTTCTGAACCTCTGTCAGAGACTCCTGTGCCAGCTCCATATCAGTGGTGATGAGAATGCTCGACGCAAGCGGATCATGTTCTGCCTGACTGAGCAGATCGGCTGCAACATATTCAGGCGAGGCAGTTTCATCTGCCAGGATGAGGATCTCGCTCGGTCCTGCCAGCATATCGATATCTACGTGACCGTACACTTCTTTTTTTGCCAGTGTCACGAAGATATTTCCGGGACCTGTGATCTTGTCCACACGTGGAACACTCTCCGTGCCATATGCCATTGCCGCGATTGCCTGCGCGCCGCCGATCTTGAATATCTTCTTTACGCCGAGCAAGCGCGCCGCAACGAGAACGTACGGATTGATGACACCGTCCTTTGTCGGAACGGACATGATGATCTCTTCAACGCCTGCGACAACGGCAGGTATTGCATTCATAAGAACGGACGACGGGTATGCCGCCGTACCGCCGGGGACGTAGATACCAACGCGTGCGAGAGGTAGAATAGCCTGTCCCAGAATCGAGCCGTGTGCGCGATAGGTCATCCATGAGTGCGGCTTCTGCTCTTCGTGATAGGCAAAGATATTGTCTGCCGCCTTTTTCAGCGAGGCAACGACCTCTGGGTCGGCAGCACGCTCTGCAGACAGAAACTCTTCCTCCGACACCATAAGATTATCATGGGTTAGTTCCACGCGATCCAATAATTTGGTATAGCGAAAAAGCGCCCGATCTCCCTCATGGCGAACTTCCTGAACAATGCGATGAACGAGTTTTGTGGCCGAAAGATCTTCTCCAAATATCTCCTGATTCTTCTTGCGGATGCCGTCACTGAGGGTGAGTTCATCAAAGGCTTTCTTCTTGAGCAGAAGTTCTGCCGCTTCCATTCCGACATCTGCAACCGAAACAATATTCATCGCCCTGCCCCTCTTTCCAAAATGCGTTTCAAATCATTTACGATCCCGTATATGCGTTCAAATTTCAGCTTGAAGCTGACGCGGTTGACGATGAGCCGTGCGCTTACATCCATGATATGGGCGATCTCCTCTAGGTCATTTTCCATCAGAGTCGTCCCTGTTTCCACGATATCGACAATGCTCTCTGACAGACCGACGATGGGGCCCAATTCGATGGAGCCATTGAGTTTGATATACTCCATCTGCATCCCTTGCTGCGCAAAGAATTTCTCCGCAATATGCGGATATTTCGTTGCAACGCGCGTATGTGCATAATCCGTGAGACGGCTGCGTTTTTCCTTGCGCGGTACAGCCATCATCAGCCGACATTTGCCAAATCCGAGATCCAACAGTTCATAGACATCCTGCCCTGCTTCCAACAGGACATCCTTGCCGATGATGCCGATATCAGCGGCACCGTATTCCACATAGGTAGGCACATCCGAGGTCTTCGCGATGATGAACCGCACTTTGATCGCATCGTTCGAGATGATGAGTTTTCGGGATTTTTCACTCATATGCTCCGCAGTAATCCCGACCTTCTCAAACAGATCCGTGGACAGCGAAAACAGTTTTCCCTTGGGCAATGCAATCGTTAAATAATCATCAATACGTTGTTCCATATAATCCCCTTGCATCCTTTAGCTGGTTAAAGAGTTAATACAGATGTATACTACCATGTTGTTTGTAATAGGTCAATGCTTCCTTAAAGAGGATTTTTAGCACTCATCGCGAATAGACGATATAAACCTAAAAACTCATCCTCATGAAAAGGAGTCGCAGATGACACTTCAAATACTATCATTGGTGAGATTAAGCGAGCAGCAGATAGAACTGCTGTATCAGAGCTATCCCGACTGCAATGTCAGATGTATCCGCCCAACGGAACTTGGAGACGATATTCCCGATGTCGATATCCTGCTGGGCTATGACGCACAGATGGATTTGGAGAGATTTCTCCCCCGTATGCCGCACTTGCAATGGATTCATACCTACAGTGCCGGAGTCGAGAAGCTGCTCTCAGACAAATCGTTCTCTCAATCCGAGATCTTGCTGACAAATTCCCGCGGCATTCATGGCATACCGATGGCGGAGCACGTACTTGGAACGATGCTGGCCTCCAGCCGCTGTCTCATCGAAGCGTGGGAAAACCAGAAAGAACACGCATGGAAGCGTTTGAGTGCTGCCGATGAACTGTTTGGAAAAACGGCTGCAATCATCGGTCTCGGAAGCATCGGGCGGGAGATTGCAAAACATCTTAAAAACATGGGCATGCGCATCGTGGCTGTGAAGCAGAAGGAATCCACGGAGCCGTTTGTCGATCAACTGTTCAACATTGACCATCTGCCCGATGCACTGTCCTGTGCGGACTACGTTATCGTCACGTTGCCACTGACACCTCAGACGAAAAAACTGTTCAACCTCCGTACGTTCAACATGATGAAAGAAAATGCCTTCTTCATCAACGTGTCCCGAGGCGATGTTGTAGAAGAGCCCGATTTAATCAAGGTACTCACAGAAAAACGCATTCGCGGCGCAGCTCTCGATGTCTTTACGACGGAACCTCTGCCGGAGGATTCACCGCTATGGGACGTGCCGAATCTCTTCATTACGCCGCATTACTCGGCAATATCTCCCATGTACTTAGACCGATCGCTCAAGATATTCCGCAACAATCTGCAAATCTTTCCGCAGCGCATCGGCATGCTGAACGTCGTCGACAAACTGCGTGGCTATTGACCCTCTAGTTGCGCGCATCTGCCGCCTTTAACAGGGACAGCACCAGAGAATCCTCTGGTGCTGCTTTTTTTTGATGGTGCTGAATGATTTCGGCTACATGAGCAGCGCCAATCGCGCGCAATTTGTCAGCGCCTATATATGGATGGCTGATATGGACATGGAGAGCCCTCCCTATTCTTCCGAAAACACTGCCCGCGTCTTTCTTTCGGATGAAATACGGAATCAGAAATGGAATGAAGCGATGAAAAAGGACAGCCAACACTTTGCCCCAGATATCCGCATCCCCTTTGACACGTCCGACATCATGGAGGAGTGCACAGCGAATCAGGAGGATGTATTCATCTGAATCGTTACGAGCCTGCTTTGCGTAAAGCGCCTTTGCCGTGAGCGCAACGCGAAAGGCATGCAGCTGATCCGCCTCATGCATCGCATAGAACAGTCGCTGCTCAGGAATGCTCAGATAAGCACGAATAAACGTATGTCCCTCCGCATTCAGTCGTCCGAATACGGCCTGTATAAACTGCCGTATGCGCTGTCTCATTGGAAATACTCAAGAGCGGCATATCCGCGTGCTTCCCTGGAAAATTCCGCCTCCTCATAGGACTGTCCCTTCAGCCCCAATTCGACAATCTTTCCTGCTTGGCGCAGCTCCATTGCCCGCCTGATTGCCTGTCCGATGGATTGTTCGGCATATCCGATATAAACATTGCGTGATACGGACGGAATCTGAATGCCCTGACGGTCGAGTGTCAGCAGGATTCTCTCCATGCCGAGCGCAAATCCCGTTGCCGACATCGGATGTCCATATTCTGTCAGGAGGCGGTCATAACGGCCGCCGCCGCACAGGGGGAAGCCAAGTCCCGGTGAATAGCCCTCGAAGACCATCCCCGTATAATAGTTGAAATCGCGGATAATACCGAGATCGAAACGCACATAGTCTGCCACGCCATAGGATTTGAGCAGCGCATAGATTTCTGCCAAATTATCAATGGCACGTCGGCTTTGCTCGTTGCGTGGGAAATCATAGAGACGGCGCAAAAGTTCTTCCCGCCCATTGAGCAGGGGAAGTTCCTTCAGCATTCCCCTGTCCTGCTCTGAGAGCGGCAAGGCGTCAATCAAACTGTCCATGAGAACAAAATTGTGACGCTCAATCGCAGACTTGATTTCCCGCTGGCGCTGTTCATCAATCTCAAAGTATGACAGGAGACCATCGAGGAAATCCACCTGCCCCATGTGTATTTGAAAATCCTTGATGCCGCAGGCAAGAACAGAGGCAATCGCAAGTGAAATAATCTCCGCATCTGCTGCGGGGCGTTCGCTCCCCATGAGTTCGACACCCGCCTGATGAAATTCACACTGACGCCCCATCTGCGTCTGCTCCACACGAAATACATTGCCGATATAGGATAATTTCAAGGGGACGGGCGCGTCTTTCAGCCGACTGCTGACGAGTCGCGCAATTGGTGTCGTCATTTCATTGCGGAGGGCGAGGATCTTGTTCTGATTGCCCAGCAGCATGAAGAGAGAGTTTTCCTCCTGCACGCGCGGTGCCAATGTCTCCAGATGCTCAATCGTCGGCGTGACCACCTCATCATATCCCCAAGAGCGGAACAGGGAGGACAGCATATTCTCCATATGCCGCATCTCCGCCGCATCTCTCGGCAGGAGATCCCGCGTTCCATAGGGTGTTTCCAAGATGAGCTTTTCGGGATTCATCATGCTTTCTCCTTATCATCGGGAGGCGTGGAAATACCTTTTTTGAGCACAAGCGTATATCCATCTGCTCCATAGTTCAGGCAGCGCTTCACACGGCTGATCGTTGCCGTGCTGGCACCCGTCTGCGCGACAATATCATCATAGGTGAAGCCCTCGTGCAGCATACGCGCGACATCCAGACGCTGTGCCATAGCACGAAGCTCTCCGATGGTACAGACATCCTCAAAGAATTGATAGCATTCTTCCATCGTTTCCAGTGAAAGAACAGCACGACAAAGTTGATCGGTCAGATCATCTCTCAGTTTTTGATTTACCATAACAGATCCCTCTCACGAACGATTCGCGCATATCATTATTTCGCTCCCAGTATATCACAGAATCGAATGAGCGAAAAGCCGCATCCGTGCAGCAGATTAGGAAGAGAAGTGCAATACGATATCAGATATCGATTCCCCTATTGATGCATTCTCTTGAGGTGCTGATATACGAACACATTTTTCGACTGCTCCGTTATCATCCGCCTGCTCTGTCACAATGTCTGTAATCTCCTCTACCGTTCCCTCCAAATGCAGACCATTGATTTCATATCGTACAATTTGACCTAAGTAGACACGTCGTGCCTCTTCTTCTGATAGCCTTGCTTCAATCCAACAATGGTCTGTGATATTGAGCGCTAGAATATCATCGCCTGCGGCAAGTATATCCCCTGCCTTTACGGAGACCCTTGAGATGATCCCCGCGCGCTGTGCATAAAGCTCTGTGATGCCTGTATTGCGCGCTTTCTCCAATGCAAGCTCCGCTTTTTTCAGCTGCTCCTCTGCCGCCTGCACAGCCTTCGGATCCGCTCTCCTGACCGCTTGTACACTGCCGAGTGCAGCCTTCTCCTGTTCATATGCAGCAGCAGCCTCATTTCGCTTCGCTGCACTGACTGCCCCCATTTCATAGAGTTCATTCATGCGCTCCATCCGTCGCCGTGCTGCCTCCAATCCCTCCTGCGCCTCGGGAGATTGATTGGACGATGTATCGATAAAGCCGGATTGAATTTGTGCAAGATTCATGCGCGCAAGGTCTGCGTTTTTCTGTAAACGCAGAAGCTCTTCATCCGATACGATGTTCTGTATGCTAAGAAGCGCCTCTCCCTGCTGCACAGAGTCTCCCTCCGTGATATGCACGTCCTGCACAAGGAGCGGATGCGGTGCCTGTATGGATTGCTGCTCAAATACGAGACGGGCATTGGAGATAGTGAATTCGCCTGTCTGCCCCGTTCCACGGAGCAGAAGGAAGGAGATGAACAGTATGAATATGAGAAAGACGACAAAGAATAGGAGTGCTCTCTTCTTTAGAAAATTTGTGATGTCAATTTCCATGGCTGCTGATCCTATGAAAAAAGGCTGTCAACGCTGTGACAGCCTAATAAACACCTTCGATTAGGCAGAGATCTGCCGACGGATGACCGCAACAGCCGCTTCAAACGCCTGCGGCAGCTGCGCAGGAATCTTTCCGCCTGCCTGTGCCATATCAGGACGTCCGCCGCCACCGCCGCCAACCGCTTTCGCCGCTTCCTTGATGATATTGCCCGCATGAGCACCCATCTGTACGGCAGCTTTGTCGGCCTTGACGACAAGGCTGACCTTATCCTCGATGATTGCTCCGAGTACGACGATGCCCGCTTCAAGCTTCTCGCATGTCAGATCTGCAATCTTGCGTAGTTCATCCATCGAGTCAACATTGGCTTTGCCAACCACTACATGGAAATCGCCAATGTTCTGGACACCCATGAGGAGCTTCTGCGCATCTGCCTGATCGCGGAAGGTGGCAAAGTTACGCAGCTGTTCCTGCATGGACTTTCTCTCATCCATGAACTTATCCACCTGAGAGACAAGATCCTCCGACCTCGTTTTCAGCTTACGCGAGAGTTCCTGAACCATACGGGACATTTCTGCTGCATATGCAAATGCCGCCCGTCCCGTGATTGCCTCAATACGTCGCACACCTGCTGCAACGCCGGACTCACTGACGATCTTGAACAGACCGATCTGTCCCGTATTGCTCACATGGGAGCCGCCGCACAGCTCGATGCTGAAATCAGGAACATTGACGACGCGTACCACATCCCCATACTTCTCGCCGAAGAGTGCCATAGCGCCCAGTTCCTTTGCCTCATCAATCGGCATCATGGAAATGTGGAGATCGTTCGAGCGCAGAATCTCCTCGTTGACAAGTTCCTCGACATCGCGCAGCTGCTGCTCCGTCACAGGCTCGAAATTCGTGAAGTCAAAGCGAAGGCGTTCGGGTGTAACGAGCGACCCCGCCTGCTGAACGTGCTCCCCCACAACGCGGCGCAGTGCTGCCTGCAGCAGATGCGTTGCGGTGTGATTCCGCGCAGACGAAAGTTTTTTCTTCGCATCGAGGCAGATGTCTACAGCGTCGCCGCGCTGGATCTGTCCTTCCTCAACGTATGCCACATGATAGATTGTCCCATCGGGCAGACGCTTCGTATTGCTGACGGACAGATAGCCGAGCTCGCTGCGCAGGATGCCCTCGTCCCCGACCTGTCCGCCGCCTTCGGGATGGAACGGCGTCGTACTGAGAATGACCCCTGCGCTCTCACCATCGTGCAGGGCGTCCACAAGCCCGCCATCGCGCCAAATCGCAACGACTGTGGCTTTCACCGCATCTGCATCCTCGGTCAGGCTTCCGGTATCTACGCCTGACAAATCCGGAACGGAGACCGCCTGATTTTCCGCACGCGCACTTCTTGCGCGCGTACGCTGTTTCTCCATCTCCTGATGGAAGCCCTCGCCATCGAGCGTGATTCCATTCTCGTGCAGGATCTCCTCGGTGAGTTCCCGCGGGAAACCGTAGGTATCATAGAGCTTGAAGCCAACCTCACCGTGCAGAACGGTCTCGTGGGCGTCCTTCAGGCGTGTTACCTCTTCATTCAGTAGTTCAATGCCCTGTGCCAGCGTCGAGGCAAAACGATCCTCCTCGACACGAATCACGCGCTTGATATAATCCTGCTTCGCAAGCATTTCGCTGAAGTCCTTCGCGTTACGGAAGATCTCGACAACGGCATCGACCGCACCGTCAAGAAACGGCTTCGTAATGCCAAGCATGCGCCCATGACGGATTGCACGACGGAGCGTTCGCCGCAGCACATAGCCGCGCCCTTCATTGGCGGGCAGTATGCCGTCCATAATCATAATGGAAACCGAGCGGGCGTGATCCGCAATCACCTTGTGAGAAATATCCTTTTTCGGATCTGTACCATAGGGTACGTCTGCAATTTTAGACGTATATTCGATGATTGGATAGAGCAGATCGGTTTCAAAGTTCGTCCTCTTGTTCTGCACAACAGAGGCAAGACGCTCCAGACCGCAGCCCGTATCAATATTCTTGTGCGCGAGAAGGTTGTACTCGCCTTCCTCCGTGCGGTCATACTGTGTAAAGACGAGATTCCAAATTTCGAGGAAGCGGTCGCAGTCACAGCCAATACCGCATGTCGGCTCACCGCATCCCCTCTCCTCACCGAGATCAATGTAGATCTCAGAGTCCGGGCCGCAGGGACCGGGGCCGATCTCCCAGAAGTTGTCCTCCAACGCGACAATATGGTCGGGATTTACATCCGTCTCTTTCAGCCAGATTGCACGCGCCTCGTCATCCTCCGGATAGATGGAGACCCACAGCTTATCCTTGGGAAGCTCGACAACCTCGGTCAGGAACTCCCAGGCCCAAGGAATTGCTTCCTTTTTGAAATAATCCCCAAAGGAAAAATTTCCAAGCATCTCGAAGAAGGTCTGATGTCGTGCGGTACGGCCGACATTCTCGATATCGCCTGTACGAACACAGCGCTGACAGGTGACAATGCGATTGCGGGGGGGCTTCATCTTGCCCGTGAAAAACGGCTTCAGAGGTGCCATACCGGCGCCGATCAGAAGCAGTGTTGGATCGTTTTCGGGTACGAGAGAATAACTGGACAACCGAAGATGGTCTTTTTTCTCTGCGAAAAACTGAAGATATGCTTCTCGCAGCTCATTTCCAGTCATATATTTCAACGTAATCGCCCTCCTAAGATTATGTTCGTAAAGAACTGAGTGTGCGTAAGTATAGCACAAAATTTAGCAAAAAGACAAGAATCCCCAGTCCCGTGAAACGGTATACATGCAGGAAGCACCAATCACATAATGCTCTTCAAGAGTTCCTGCGCCTGCTCTGATGTCATCAAGATTTCACGGGGCTTGTTTCCGCCTGCACTCGGTCCGATGATGCGCAGCTCCTCCATTGTGTCGACCAAGCGCGCCGCTCTGGAGTATCCCACACGAAACCTTCTCTGAATGCTCGAGGAGGAGGCCTGCCCCGTGGACATGACCAGATCGACAGCATCGGGAAGCAGTTTATCCCGCTTTACGAGAAGTTCATCGTCCTCGGATCTGTCATCTTCCTCCGCCACGCTCTCCATGAAGTCAATGAGCTCCTCGTTTTCACAGATTTCCTGCCCTTGTGCACGAATGTAATCCAAGAGCATCTCGACTTCCTCATCGCTGATGAACGCCCCCTGCACACGAATCGGCTTGGAGACGCCTTGCGGCGAGAACAGCATATCCCCTTTGCCGAGCAAGGTCTCTGCTCCGCCGCGATCCAATATGGTGCGGGAATCCACCTGTGACGAAACAGCAAAGGAAATACGGGACGGCAGATTCGCCTTAATGATGCCCGTGATGACGTTGACGGACGGGCGCTGCGTCGCGAGAATCATGTGTATGCCGGCAGCGCGTGCCTTTTGGAGGATACGGCAGATGGCGTCCTCCACATCTTTGGGCGAAACCATCATCAAGTCAGCCAATTCGTCGATGACAATGACGATGAAGGGCATTGTCTCTTCCGCATAGCGCCGATTGAAGGATTTAATATCCCGAACGCCGTGCGTTGCAAAGATCGAATAGCGCTTCTCCATCTCCTGAACCGCCCAGTTCAGCACAGAGGAGGCCTTCTTCGGATCGGTCACAACGGGAACCATGAGATGCGGAATACCATTGTAGTTCGAGAGCTCCACCATCTTCGGATCGATCAGAATGAACTTCACCTCATCGGGTGTTGCCTTGAACAGGATGCTCGAGATCAGCGTGTTGATGCAGACGGATTTTCCTGAACCCGTCGCACCTGCAACCAGAAGGTGCGGCATTTTGCCGATGTCTGCAAATATTGCCTGCCCGCTGATGTCCATACCCAGCCCAACGGTAAGTTTGGACGATGCCTCCTGAAACTGAGGATTCTCCAGCACCTCGCGGAGCTGTACCCCCTCCAAGCTGCGGTTGGGAATCTCGATGCCAATCGCCGCTTTGCCCGGAACAGGCTCGATGCGTACCGAGGAGGTCGCCAGCTGCAGCGCAATATCCTCCGCAAGATTCGTGATCTTGCTCACCTTGACGCCGGGCGCAGGTTCAAGATCATAACGTGTCACCGCAGGTCCGTGGCAATAACTGACGACCTTCGCATTCACATGAAAACTCTCGAGTGTCTGCTGCAAGATCCGCGCATTCTCTTGAATTTCCTGTGCAAGCGTGTCGTTTTCTTTCTTTACATGTTTGGAGAGGATGTGCGTGACCTTAGGGAGCTCATAGGGACGCTGCCCCCCCTCCTCCATCGCAGCAATATTTGTTGGAGCAGTTTGGACAGGGGGCGGCTGTGCGGTTGGCTCATTCATCTCCTCGGACGACATTTTCTCTGGGGAGAGTTCATCATCATCAAAAGGTATTTCTTCCTCTTCCTGCGAAAGCGTGATCTGCAGATCCGTCCCCTCCTGTATGTCTTCTGTAGTGCTGATGTCGGCTACAGGCGGAATATTCTCCGGTATGATAGTTTCGTCGTTCTGTGCTTCCTCAACACGCTCACGATCAAATACAAACGGTACAGACGGAACTTCCTCAGACGTCTCAGGAACTAGCGTTTCTTCCGCAGGGATCTCTTCCGATACTTTCACGAGAGCTGCCTCGGGTTCTTCTTCGACGGGAATAGCCGCTGATGGCTCGCTTGTGGGTGGTGGCGCAGTTTGTTCCTGCTCTTCGGAAGCAGGATCGTGCTCCTCCATAAACATCGAATCCTTTTCCTGATTATATGGCACAGAGGACAGCGTATCTCTCACAACTGCCGCCGTTTTTGTCTCGATCATTTCTGCTGCGGCACTCACTTTTTCGCGCGTCGTATGGAGCGCTACACCTGCCGCATTTGCCCCTTTTTTCGCCTGTTCCCGCGTCTTCATATAGCCGGATGCAAGCGACCATGTTGTAGACAGCAGTACTGACCCGACAATGATGGTGCTCAGCAAAATAATGGCGCCGTCCACGCCGAAGCAGGAGCGCAGAATCAGAAGGAAGCCGCCGCCGATCAGTCCCCCTCCGTCCGCAAGGTTCTGCGGAAGTATTTCCTCATCCACGGGAACGACAAAGTGATGCCATACGGCAAGCAGTGAGATGAACAAGCCGATGACACCGAAGAACTTCTTTGTGTAGAGCAGACCACGGTGATGGATGATGTATTGCAGGCTGATCAGCGCGATGAGCAGGATGGCAAAAGGGGCACCCCATCCGAAGAAATAGCGGAAGAAATCTGCAAAGAAAAATCCAACAAAGCCAACATTGAGACCGAGAATACCAATCGCTGAAATAAGTGCAAAAGCGAGAAGGGTAAGACCTATGAGTTCATACTTTCGTCCTGATCCGTTCGGTGTCGAGCTCCTGCGTTTGGAAGCCCCCGACCGCGACGTTCGTCGGCCAGAACTTTTCTTTCCCAAAAAGAATCCCTCCATATCACATTATGCCCCCGCTCTGAAAGAGCGGAGGCATAGCAATCAAAATCATTTAGCCACGATCTTTAGTATACTATTTTGTCAGCCGATCTGCAACTCTTTGCGCCTCGTACAGGACGCGCTCCTCGTCAAGCGTCTTGAGGACACCGTTCTCCATGAGAATCTTGCCGTCGACCATAACTGTATCGACAGATGAGGATTTTGCAGAATACGCAAGGAGTGACACCGGATTATAACACGGCGTCCACGCTGCTCCATGCATGGAAAAGAGGACGATATCCGCCTTATCCCCCGCCTGCAGACGACCGACATCGTGGAGGGAAAGCGCCTCTGCCCCGTACTCCGTCCCCATCTTGACCGCAGTGAGTGCGGGAACGGCAAGCGGATCGAGCGTGTGAACCTTGTGCAGGAGCGCCGCAAGCTGAACCTCGTCCAGCATGTCCAGATTATTGTTGCTGGATGCGCCGTCCGTGCCGAGCGCAACACAGATGCCCTCTTCCAAGAGACGCAGCACCGGAGCGGTACCGCTCGCCAGCTTCATATTGCTTCCGGGGTTATGGGCGACACGAATATGATACTTCTTGATGATATCAATATCCTCATCATCCAAGTGGACGCAGTGCGCGGCAAGCGTTCCGCTTTCAAACAATCCCGTGGATGCAACGTGCGCAAAGGGGCGTTTTCCGTACTCCTTGATGCAGTTCTCCACCTCGCCCACCGTCTCCGACATATGGATGTGAACTTCTGCACCAAGCGCCTGTGCCTTTTCCGCAACCTTCTTCAGATAGTCCGGCGGACAGGTGTAGAGCGCGTGGGGGCCGAACATCACGGTGATGCGACCGTCAGCCGCCCCGTGATAATTCTCATAGAGTGCGGCATTCTCGTCCAGCTTCTTTTCGCTGTCCGGCGCAACGCCGATGAGCCCGCGCGAGAGCACGCCACGCAACCCCGACTGCTCGACCACCTCGGCAACGCGCTCCATATCCGGACCGTACATATCCGCAAAGCAGGTTGTGCCGCTACGAATCATTTCAACGGCAGCAAGCATTGCGCCCCAGTAGATATCGTCGGAGCGCAGTTTTGCCTCGACCGGCCAGATCATTTGCTCCAGCCAGTCCATGAGCTTCATATCATCCGCATAGCTGCGCAAAAGGGTCATAGAGGCGTGGGTATGCGCATTTACAAAGCCCGGGATCGCGAAATGCGCCGTGCCGTCAATGACCTTGTCTGCGTGGAAGTCGTGCGGTACATCGCCAACAGCCGTGATGCGGTCATCCGTAATGGCGATATTTGCAGCCGATGTCGTCCCATCGGGCAGAAGCGCAGTGACATTCTTAATCAGCGTTTTCAATGCACGATCTCCTATGCCAGTCCGAGATATTCTTTTTGTTCTGCGCTCAATTCGTCGATGCAGAAGCCAAGCGAATTGAGTTTGATATTTGCAATCTCGACATTGATCTCATCCGGCATGAGATGAACGCCCTTTGTCATCTCGCGCCCATGACGCACCAGATGAAGGGCGGAGAAGAACTGCACCCCGAAGGAGAGATCCATGATCTCTGCGGGATGCCCGTCTCCTGCCGCAAGGTTGACCAAGCGACCTTCGGCGAGAAGATAGAGGCGGCGTCCATCCGGCTGGACGAACTCTCTGATGTTGTCGCGCACGATATCATTGGACACAGAGCCTTCTGTCAGCTCCGGAATGTTGATCTCAACATCGAAATGACC
>NZ_CP016201.1:2461553-2462605 GCF_001683335.1 Selenomonas sp. oral taxon 126 | reverse complement strand
CCGGAGTTCGCCATCATTGCGCCGTCCTTCATCACATCGAAGTGACGCTTGCAAAGGATGTCCTTGTTTCCCGTGAGCGTCAGGAAGATATCACCAACCTTTGCGGCTTCATCCATCGGCATGACATAGAAGCCGTCAAAAACAGCCTCGATTGCCTTGATCGGATCGACTTCCGTGATGATGACGTTCGCGCCGAGTCCGCGCGCGCGCATGGCGCCGCCCTTGCCGCACCAGCCGTATCCGGCGATGACAACAGTCTTGCCCGCAATGACGAGGTTCGTCGTGCGCATGATTCCATCCCATGTGGACTGCCCCGTACCGTAGCGATTGTCAAAGAGATATTTGCAATATGCGTCATTTGCAGCAATCATCGGGAATTCGAGCTTGCCCTGACGCTCGAGCGCCTTCAGGCGGTGCACACCTGTCGTCGTCTCCTCCGAGCCGCCGATCAGGTTTGGAAGCAATTCGCGGCGCGTCGTATGCAGCATATCGACCAGATCGCCGCCGTCGTCAATGACGATATCGGGCTGAATATCCAGTGCACGGTTGAGGAATACATCATACTCATCCTCCGTGCATCCATGCCATGCAAAGACGTGAACGCCTTCCTCCACGAGCGCCGCCGCCACATCGTCCTGCGTGGACAGAGGGTTGCTTCCCGTGACGGCAACGTCTGCACCTGCGTGCTTGAAGATTGTCGCCATATAGGCGGTCTTTGCCTCCAGATGGAGTGTGATGACCATCTTGATGCCGGCGAACGGCTTTGTCACTGAATACTCCTTGTCGGCAGCCGCCATGACCGGCATAAAGCGCTTCACCCAGTCAATTTTTGCATGACCTGACGGCGCCAGCTTGATATCGCGAATCATCGATTCCATGTAAATATCTCCTTCAATTTTCAATCCCTTTGCGCGCACTGATTCCTCGTTCGTAGTAGTGGCGCACTTCCCGCATTTCCGTAATCAGATCTGCACGGTCGAGCAGCCATTGCGGCGCATTGCGCCCCGTGCAGACGAGTTCCATCTCCGAAGGAAGCGCGTGCAGCAGCTCTT